>NZ_JADBTB010000214.1:0-8820 GCF_020246405.1 Microcystis sp. M083S1 | reverse complement strand
TCTGGGATCATAGAACTTGCTCCAAATTCGGCCATCTAAACCGACAACGAAGAGACTGGCTGCGCCGGGTAATGAGCTAACGGCAGACACGTTTGTGGTTTCTGGGGAAACGCCACCCCCTAACTCAAACCATCCTGACCATGCTGGATTCTCAACGCGGGGATCATAATACTGGCTCCACACCTTTCGATCACCCTTGATCGCAAACAGTGTCACCCCACCGGGCACTCCGCTGATGGCAGTTACCGATAATAAATCTGCCAGATCTACTTGAAGAGCTGATGAAGAGCTGCCAATCTTAGAAAGAGCAGCAGCGGATGTTCCTAATGGGGACGGTTTTCCATCGCTGTTTAAGGCGACACCGCCCGAAAATACGATGTAATACAAGGAATTTTCTTGTTTGCTTCCCACAAATATACCTGTAGCAGTGTCAGGTTCACCCCCTCTCCCTGCAAGCTCATGGCTAATCACAGAGAGACTACCAAGAATATCATCGTCACTTCCAGTATCTCTTTCCCAAAAATAGACTGTTATCGTCCTATCGTATGGAATTGTTAGATCAAGAGTGATTCGAGGTCTTTCATTACCCAATTCAAAATAGTCTTCTTGTAAAGGCCATACCTTCTGCTGTCTCTCCTGGTCAGAAAGACTTATATAGAAATCATCTGAGCCGTCAAGACCGAGGCTTTCAATCAGATCGGTCACCTCCTTCCATACGTCTCCCGCCACGTTTATTGCATCTTTCAGCACCTTCAAAGGCGTCAACCCTGTTATCGCTCCAGCCGTTCCTAGCAACCTATTCTGAGCGTCCAAGATGTTACCTAGAAGTTTCGAGAACGCTTTATCATTCTCTTTCCAGAAAAGACCTGTACCTGTTGTTATACATTCTATATACAGAATTCGAAGTGTCGGCATGATTGCATCCTCCAGTAATTTCTACTTGATTTTCAAAGATAAGCTTAGCACCTAATTTCTGGGCTGGCGTCCCCCGGATATGACTGAGGGACACATCTCTGAGAACCCTTGCAAAAGTATGGGTCTCAAGTCAATGGGGTGGGCAGGGAGCCATGGGAGGTTGGGGCTGCGAAACCAATCCACAGCCCCTCTCTAGGCGACCGAATCATAGTGACTGTCTAACTAGGGATTATACGGAAGCTTTCTGTATAACACTCTCCAGACTAACGATATGGGTCAACTTTCGGCATATCACTCTATTTAGGCGCAATCGCCCGAACTTTTCCCCATATCACGCCCAAAAGCCTGTTAGCCAGATTAGCCCACATCGCACTTTAACCCACAGCTTGAATCAATGTGCATGGTGCGTTCCCCAAAAATCTATTAGTGGAGTAGGAGGACTTGCATTAGGGACCGCACCCTACGGCAATGGCGATCGCACTAAATATCGGGGTCATCGCTAATACGAGAAGATATTTCTTTTGTAAGCTCATTTAAATAGTCCTTCCCCTTTTCTAATGCATCTTCAAGCTCCAAAATTTCAAAGGAAACTCTACGAAAAGCAATTCGACCGACTACTCCTTCAAACTTTTCGCCTGTCTTTGTATTTTTGCCTGTCTTTGTATTTTTGCCTGTCTTTGTATTTGAATATTTACCACTTAGCTCATGAATCTCCACTTTCCTATTTTTCATCTTCTTATATTTATATTTGAGAAAAAATGTTCCACCAAATGAATCTTGCCCTCCTGCTTCACCATCATGTATGTATTGAAAGTTAAAGTCACAATATTTACGTAAACACTCAGTAATACGGGCATTCGTAGAATGTTCTGTACCCAGATGGACTGTATCCAGCCAATTTTCTGGACCAGACTCATTTTCTTGATAAACTTCCACTGATATGGATATGCTAGTCCAAGTCTGATCAATCTGCATTAGTTCTAGACGAAGCAGTTCAAAGTGAGGATTGTTTCCCATCCCGATCCAGGTGCCAGACAAACTAGGTATTTTGTCAAATGGGTTTAGCTTCCATAACCATCGATCATAAGCTATAAAAGAAAGGGTAAATATAATTGTAAAGAAAGAAATGGGGGATACATCTCGTGGTAAAGGAAAGGCATTAGAGATGTTTGTCCTAACCAAATCAATTAACGGTTGTAATTGTAGAGATACAATCAAAGAAAATAAGGCGATCCAGCCCATAACTTTTAGCCGAAAGGCTTGGTTGTTAACACCGTAGGAATGCATTTCTGACATCTTTTACAACCCATCACTTTTGGTATAACCATCATTGGCAGAAATCTTTACTCGGCGCATCTCTGCCACCAAGGTTTTTTCATGTTTGGAAATATTTGCATCGCCTTTTCTAGCAGTTCGTTCACAATTTCATCTGGCATCAAAAGTCCGTTTACAGCAATTACATTTTCCTCTGGACTGATGGGTTCAAAAGAAGCTATTTGACTATGAAGCATCTCAAGTTTCATATAGTGATTTAACCTGTTGGCTAGTCTTAGCTCTAGCTCTGGTTCAGGTACATTTAGCCAAACTAACTGAACTTGTCCTAAAGATGTCAGTTGTCTCCTGTAGGAAGCTTTCAGAGCAGAACAGGTTATTACAGCTTCTCTGTTTTGAGTTATTGCCCGTCGAATATCATCCTCTATTTCTAGAAGCCACTGACGACGGTCTTCGTCTTGTAGAGACTTCTGTGAAAGCATCTTGATGATGTTCGATAAGGGATGTCTGCGATCGCCCTCAAGAAAATCACTTTCTAGCCGCTCAGATAAGAGCCGACCAACAACCGTCTTTCCTGATCCAGCAACACCCATAATGATCCACACCAATGGGCAACCGTCCATTCACCTCCTCCTCATTACTAGAAAATGGCTGACTAAATTTCTGACAATTAGGCCAATTCTAGCGACGATTATTCGATCTGACCGCACCCCTTGACAAAAATTTATCATTATTCGATTGGTTTAATTGTCGGGGTCTTCTGTAAAGATTTTTTACCGTGAAATTATCATTCATACCCGATACAAGTATCCACCCCACACCCACCAACAAACTTTTTGCCTCAAACCCTAATTCAACCTTTTGCTCCTGTACTTTTAGCAGCACAGGAGCAAAGCTGAAAATAAAAATTAATAACTGTCCTCATCGGTGATAACTTCCACGGGAATCACTTCTTCTAACACTTTTTCCTGCATTTCTTGGCGACGAATTGGTATTTTGGTTTTTTCCAATTCCGGTAAAGCGACTAATTCCCGTTGTTTTTCCCGGACAGTATTGGGTAACAACATCGGTAAAGGTTCGGGGGTTTCTAACCAGTAGCTGGCCACCGGTAGAGTATGTTCTAAATCTTCCAATAAACGGGGAATAATCATCACCGCGTGCAGTTCACCGATTTTCTCTGCTTCCCGCATTCCCGCATCAATGGCCACGGCCACATTAGCGACCGAACCCCGGATAATGGCCGTACACAAACCATCCCCAATTGTTTCGTAGGAAGCTAACTGCACATCGGCCGATTTTAACATGGCATCAGCTGCCCCCACCATAGCAGGAAAACCCCTGGTTTCCAAGAGACCGATGGACATATTGCTCAGTTTGCTGAAACCCCGTTGACTTTGGGCAATTTCGGCTAAACGGCTACCAATTGGGAAAATTACCTCTAAATTGGGCATCGGTCGGGGAATAACCGATTTAGATACCAATTGTCCGAACTGTGCGGCGGTTTTTGCCCCTTCTTCCACTGCTAACCGCACATCGGCAATATTACCACGCACGATCGCCGTACAGTGACCACCGCCAATTTTTTCGTAACCCACGAGGGTAACTTCTGCCGATTTTAGCATCATATCCGCCGTCCCGACGATCGCCGGAAAGCTGAGGGTAGAGACTAAACCCAAGGCACTATCTTTGGGGTGACGCTTGGTTTTCATCGTCCTTTGACCGGGGTTAGTTGTGGACGAGGGGGGAATGCTTCCATTAACTCTTAATCTAGACATTGAAGATAAACTTGCCCTAACAGGTACGAAGGGGGTGATTGTCAGCTATCCTGTTACTATCTAGTCTATCCTGTTAACCTTAATTGCTATTGAAGATTTTTGAGGGATTAGATAAATTTTAGTTATTGTAGCTTGATCAAGTTGTCTATGACAGAACAGCCTCGCAGTACAGATGATCGAATCAGCGAAACGGAAGCGACCGAATTAATGCGCTCGCTGCTTCATAAGGAAGGAAATTGGGTGAATTGGGGGCAAAAATGTCAAAAACTGCAAAAAGCTGGCTACGATTCCCAGTTAATTTTTGAACAAACCGGGTTTCAAAATGCCCAACAAAATTTAATTATTGTCGCTGCCCAAGTTTTTGAGAGTTTAATCAAATCGGGAGCAGATGAAGATTTGTTAAGTTACTACATCGGGCCGCGCAGTGATGTGCTATACGAATTACGGATTCTCAATCAAGAACAAAGACTGGGGGCAGCGAAGTTAGCGGCAGAAAAAAGGATTGAGGTGGCTGAAGCACACGATATCGCCAAAGCAATCCAAGATTTTTCCCGTTTATCCCAGATTCCCATTGAATTTACCCGTCATCCTGGAGATGCGATCGCTTATCAGTGTTGGAAACGGGGCAAACAAAAGCGAGATTTAGCCGAAAGAGCGAAATTAATCGCTAAAGGGTTGAAATTTGCCCATTCTGACTCGGCCAGACAGGCGATCGAGTCCTTACTACAAGATTTTACCGTTACTCCCTCCCGTAGCGCTCCCCTGCTACCCGTCCATCGTTTACAGGATGAGGACGAATTAGCCAGAATTATTCCTTTAGTAGGAAGATTTCCGGTGACGGTAACTGATATAAAACACACAGAAAGTCTGAGCGTCGAGGAACCTTTTCGACTGGTAACGGTGGGGGATAAACAAACAATCGTGCCTCTCCCCGGTTGGCAAGCAATTCTCAAAGCGATCGATCCTGTAGCGATTTTATGGCCTAGCGATCAATTACCTCGATCAATTGCCACCAGGTCCGAGGAAGTGTTATTAGTGATCGATCGAGTTTTGGCTGAATGGGACGTGAACAATTATTATCTAGTGGAGAGGGATAATTCTGTCTTTTTACAATGGTTTGATAGTTCCCCCGATGTCACCATACTAGGTGAATTGATCTTGATTTTAAGAGCAAAAAATATCCTCGATGAAAACAACATCACCGAACCCTGGCAAATGGACGACTAAATCAGTGATCAGTTATCAGTAAACAGTGATCAGGTTTAAGCTATTAGTTATGAGTGGGAATTAGAAAAGAGATAAACTGATCACTGAATCCAATAAAACTGGTCACTGCTAACTTGTAGCTGACAGCATAACTTAAGAAACTAAGAGACATTTTTAAAGTAAAAAGTAAAAAGGGAAAACCTACTTTCAAGAAAACACTGGAACAGACAACAGGCAAATGTTCACTGATAACTGATAACTGATAACTGATAACTGATAACTGATAACTGAATATATGCGTGCAGTAATTTGTGGATATTATGGGAGAGGAAACGGAGGAGATGAGGCATTATTAGTGTCTCTATTGCAGATGTTACCCTCAGCAATTAAACCTATTGTTTTGTCAAATAATCCCAGAGAAACCAGTCAACGTTATGGAGTGGAAACCTGTCCTAGTAGGGATTGGTGGCAAGTTTTTAAAACTCTTAAAAAAGCGGATATATTTATCTGGGGTGGTGGCAGTTTAATGCAGGATGTCACCAGTTTTGCCAGCCCAATTTATTACGGTGGTTTAATGGCTCTTGCTCAATTATTGGGCTTAAAAACTATTGCTTGGGGGCAGGGAATTGGACCATTAAATAGACCTTTTACACGTTGGTTAACCAAAAAAGTCTTAAAACAATGTAGTTTAGTTACTGTGCGCGATGATGCTTCGGCTCATTTAGTCGCTGGTTGGGGTATTAGTCCCATTGTTGCCCCCGATCCAGTATGGGCTTTAGACGCTCAATCAGTCAAGGGATTATCGGATTTACCCGCCCCAAGAATCGCCGTCAATTTACGTCCCCATCCCCTATTAACCCCGGCAAAATTAGATAAATTAACCCAAGCTTTAATTCATTTGCAAACCAGTACGGGGGCGTTTATTCTCTTAGTCCCTTTTCAAAAGTCGCGGGATTTGCCCCTCTGTGAAGCTGTAGCCCGTCAATTAGGGGAAAATAATCAAATCATTAGTTTAGAGGATCCGAGACAGTTAAAAGGCTTATTTCGCGGGGTAGAAATGGTGATCGGAATGCGCTTTCATAGTTTGATTATGGCCGCGGCAGAAGATTGTCGTTGTTTTGCCCTTAGTTATGATCCGAAAGTGTCGCGATTAATTGCCGAAGTACCGATGCCGGGTTGGGAATTAGATCAGTTACCAGAGGCAGTTAATGATATTAGTAACACTTGGATTAATTTTTATGCCAATGGAGAGGGATTAACCAGCGATCGTAAACATTTTTTAATCGATCGAGCTTTAATTCATCAAGAAATTTTATCTAGATTGGTAAGCTAATTTTTATGTCGAGTGCTATTACCGAAGCCATCACGACTATTGCCCTGGGTGAGACAAGATTTAATCTCTCTTTAACAGAAGATGGGGCGTTTTTTCCCGAATAGCAAAGTGATTTACTGTCCCTATCTAGCCATGAAAAAAAGAGTTTAGATAAAGTAAGACAAGGGTATTTATATCAAAGATCGACGGGACAGTTATTAGAAGGAACCGTGACTTTATTGTTAGTTTCTCCCCTACTAGCGATTGCGGGTTTTTACGATCCGCCCTTTTGCGTACCCGCAGAGGAATCGGTAAGCTTAACTGTCCATGATGGGGAAGAAATACTATCGGGTAGAATCGATGTGTTAGTCTGGTTAAATCAGTTTTGGGTGGTAATTGTAGAATCAAAAAAAACCGCCCTATCGGTTTGGACTGTCTTACCGCAAACCTTAGCCTATTTGATGGCTAATCCCTGGCCAGAAAAACCTAGCTTTGCCCTCGTCACCAATGGAGATGATATTTTATTGGTCAAATTGAGAGCTAATGTCCATGATTATGCCCTGTCTAGGATATTTGCTCCCTTTATTTCCAGAGAAGAACTATATAGAGTTTTGCAGATTTTAAAACACATCGGTGCAGCGATCAAATAAAATCAAGAACAGATTCAATATTATTTGATTATTCCAAAGCGCAATTCCTATCTTAGAGCGGAATCGCGCTTTCAGATGTTAGTCAGGACTATGGGAAATTTATATTAGTACAAATGCTCAAACTCTCTCTCCCCTTTCTCTTCTCCCCCACTTCATAATTCATAATTCTCTCTCCCTGATTAATAACGGATGCGAGGATCAACATAAGCATTGATTAGATCGATCAAAATACTGGCAAAAACCACTATTGTCGCAAAAAAAGCCATTAATCCCTGCACTGTTGGGTAATCGCGCAGAGAGATCGCCCGATATAACTGATTTCCCAAACCCGGCCAAGAAAAAGTAACTTCCGTCAAGACTGCACCACCTAAAAGAGCCGCAAAAGTTAATCCTAAGACAGTAATTACGGGAATTAGAGCATTTTTCAGCGCATGGCCGATCATAATCGTTTTTTCTGGTATTCCTCTTGCTTTTGCCGCATCTACATAGTCCGCTTGCAAAGTTTGTTTCAGATTAACTCGCACCATCCGCTCAAAAATCCCACTCAAAAGAATGCCGAGAGTAAAACTAGGTAAGGCCAGATAATACAAAGCTGTGGGCAACTTATCTAGTTGCAGAGTCATCAGACTATCAAGGGTGTATAAACCCGTAATTGTCTGGGGTGGAGTTTCACTCAAAGGAAAACGAGTCCCCAAAGGAAACCAGCGCAACTGTACCGCAAAAATTAGCTGTAAGAGCATTCCTACCCAAAAAATCGGCAAGGAATAGGTTATCAGTCCAAATAAACGTCCCCCCGCGTCTAAGGGAGTATTGGGACGGGAAGCGGTGATAATTCCCAATCCGACTCCCACTATCACTGCAATCAGCATCCCATAAAAAGTTAGTTCCACCGTCGCTGGAAAATGTTTAGCGATAATCTCCCATACCGTCACCCCCTTACTGGTTAAAGAGTTTCCTAAATTGAGGCGCATTAGGTGAAAAATATAGTCTAGGTACTGGAAAAATAGGGGTTTATTCAGTCCTAATTGTTCTCTTAGGGCATTTTTGGCACTTTCAGGGGCGCGGTTGCCTAAAATCGCATCCGTGGGATCACCTGGGGCAACACGCATCAGTAGAAAAACCACCGTCACGATCGTCCATAACATCAAGGGAGCTAGGAGTAAACGCACCAGTAAATAGGATTGTAAAGCAGAGCGGCGAGACATGAGGGCTTTCCGATTAGAAAATAGACTCTCAAGGAACCATACCCCAAAATCGACCAGGCGATCGAGAGGGATTGAATAAAAAATTAAATAGAGGAAAAATATTTAGTACAGATAAACTATTTTGTCCGCCCCGCCAGTTCTGATCAAGGGACTAGCAAAAAACACTAAGGTCCGAAAAGCTTACGTAGCAAGGGATAGAAAAAAGATCAAAAAATTTTGCCAAAGGGGGTTGACAAACTTAGGGAAGTTAGATACATTGGTAAATGCGCGGTTGAAGCAAAGCGAAAGCGAAGCGAAACAAACGACGCTCGAACCTAGACAAAACAATAGTTTGAAAGCCAAGTAAAACAGCCTCGTTTAGAAGCAATTCTATAACAAAAAAGTCAAACCCGCAAGGGGGAGACAAAAAAAAGTCAAAAGAATCAAACGATTCATCATGGAGAGTTTGATCCTGGCTCAGGATGAACGCTGGCGGCGTGCCTAAC
>NZ_JADBTB010000213.1:0-11301 GCF_020246405.1 Microcystis sp. M083S1 | reverse complement strand
TACACGGCAGAAGTCGTCGACATGACAGAAAAGAGCTTCTAGACTAGACATAGATGGGTTGGGGGTGCTGAGTTTATATATTTTTCAGCTTACTAGCCCCCGCCTTTTCTTTCCTCCCTTATCCCGAACTGACGTTAACTATGAAACTACTATCAATAAAGTTATGTAATTTTCGACAATTTTATGGCAAGACTCCTGAGATACATTTAGCAGCAAGTTCTCGCAATACAACAGTAATTTATGGCAATAATGGGGCGGGAAAAACAACAATTTTAAATGCTTGTACTTGGGTACTGTATGAAAAATTTACAGCAGCTTTTGCCGAACCAGAGTTATTAGTTAATAAACGGTCAATTACCGAAGTAACCACGGGAACTTCCATAGAATGTTCGGCAGAAGTAAACTTTGAACATGAAAATAAACGCTATCAGGTAAAACGAAAATTTTTCGCCTACCAAGATGTAAATAGTAAAATTAAATACGGTTCAAATAGTTTATATATGCTCTACGCTGGTGATGATGGCAATTGGTACACACCCAATCAACCACCAGAGGATATTATTAATCAAATTTTACCCGAAAGTTTACACCGTTATTTCTTTTTTGATGGCGAATATATCGATCATCAATTCCGCAGTAGTAGCCAAGGTAAAATCGCCGAGGATACAAAAGAATTATTGGGAGTTAAAGTATTAGACAGAGCGATCGAGCATTTAAAAAAAGCCAAAAAATCTTTACAAGATGATCTTAAAGATTTAGGTGAATCGGATTTAAAAAAGTTATTGAAACAGGAAAGTAAAATTGAGCAGGATTTCGAGAAATTAAAACAGCGTCAGCAGGATATTATTAACCAGTTATCCCAGCAGGAAGAATTAAAAAAAGCCGTGACTAATCGCTTATTAGAGTTAAGTGGTGCCGAGGAATTAAAACAGTTAAAAGAAAAATTAGAACAACAGGAAAGAAATCTGCGGCAAGATTTAGTCAGAACTAAGGATAAGTTAAAGAAATTAATTTCCCAGCAAGCTTATCAAGTCTTTTTAAAAGGAATTAATCAAAATTTTCAGCAATTAATCGATCGCCTACGACAACAAGGGGAATTACCCAGTGGTATTAAACAGCAATTTGTCCAACAATTATTAGAGCGGAAAAAATGTATTTGTGGCCAGGAATTACAGGAAAATAGCCAAGCTTATTTAGAGGTACAAGACTGGATGAACAAAGCAGGAATGGCCGATGTGGAAGAAGCGGCCATTCGCTTATCTTCCACAGTCAAAGAAATGGATAAACGGGTCTTAGATTTTTGGCAAGAAGTGGATAATTATCAAGCTAATATTCACCAGTGGCGCTTAGAATTATCTTTGGTAGAATCAGAATTAGATGAAGTGCGGGATAAATTTCGCCATTATCCCGATGAAGATATTAAAAATCTGCAATCTCGCTTAGATGCGATCGAGGATTCCCTAAAAGATTTACGCTTGGAACAGGGCAGCAATAAAAATCAACTAGATATCTATGAAAAAGAGTTAGAATCCCTGCAAAAACAGGTACAGAAACAGCAACAAAAAGAGGAAAAATCTAATTTAGGACAACGACGTATTTTAGCGACTCAAGAGGCAATTAATCGCATTAGTGAGGTAAGACAGAGATTAGAAAATCAGTTTCGTTTGTCCTTAGAAAAACGGGTACAGGAAATCTTTAGCTCAATTTCTTTTACTCCCTATATTCCCCGTATTAGTCCCGATTACGAGGTAAGATTATTAGAAAATACGACAGGATTCGCTATTCCCGTGGCAGCTTCTACTGGAGAAAATCAGATTCTTAGTTTATCTTTTATCGGGGGAATTATCGATCGAGTGCGAGAATGGAGTCAGAAAAATACTTTGATGGGAATTGATAGCAGCACTTTTCCTCTGGTGATGGATTCCCCTTTTGGTAGTCTTGATCATATCTATCGTCGGCAAGTTGCGATCGCTATTCCTCAATTAGCCAATCAGTTAATTGTTTTAGTGACAAAAACTCAATGGAGAGGAGAAGTAGAAACCGAGATTTCTCCCTATATTGGTAGAGAATATGTGTTAGTTTATAATTCTCCGAAAGCAGATTGTCAAGAGGATTTAATTAATCTTCATGGTGTTAATTATTCTCTGGTGAAACGCAGTCCTAATAATTTTGAATATACGGAAATTATCGAAGTTAATCGATTTTCCTCCTGACTACTAAATTCTCTTGTCATAACTAAATTTTAACTTCTAATAAAACGATCAATTGCTGTGTTCATTACCCCAACACGACTGGATAATTCCACAAGTTCCGTGGTGACAATATTATAATCCCCTAAATATTTCTGGAGATTAGTTCCCTCTTTCTGATGGCCAATTTCTACTAACCTTTCCTCTCGCAATTCTTGCAAATGATCGAGGATGTTTTCTAAAGTATCTTCGAGGGGAGGTAAGGGAAGAGGAGGATTATTTGCTTGCAAAGCTTCGGTTAATTGCGTCAAAGCTTGGGTTATTTCTTGCGTGAACAGACTTAGATTAGGATGGGGAGGACTACCGCGATATTGTTCCAATTCCGTCAATAAAACTGTCACCCCGCGACCAAAACGAGGAATATAATTACTTAAAGTGATTGCCGGTTCCATTTGTGGAAAGGGTGTGCTAGGATCGTCAATTAATCTTTGTAGGGCTGTTTGCATAGTTGTATTTGCTCGTCGAGCTTTATTGCGATGGGAAGATAAAATTACAGTTTGATAGGATGATTCTCCTAAATAAACTGCCATAACTGACTGAAAAAATACTTGATTAGCTTCTAATGCTTTAATGGCAGCGAGGGAAAAACGTTCATCTTCATTAAACCTTAAAAAACCGAAGGAAAGTACAAAGGCTAAAGCACTACCGATTAAAGTATAAACTATTCTGATATACTCTAAATTAATGCCGTCATTGCTGGCATCCAGACGACTGATGATTAAAGCAAAAATTGTGATAAAAAATACGGCCAAACTATAGTGAAATCGCACCAAAGATAAAGCGATCGCTATAGAAATTACTCCAATAATTTCTAACCAGATCGGATTATCTATAACTGGCAACAGTGCCAAAACAAAAAACGAGCCTAAAATCGTGCCAAACACCCGATTAAAAAAGCGTTGAAAAGTCAGGCTAAAATCTGGTTTTAACACAATAACTAAGGTTAAACCAATCCAAAAACTATGGGTAATTCCTAGCTTATTGTAAATCAAAACTCCTAGCGCACTTCCCAAACCCAAGCGTAAACCATGACGAAATAGGGGCGATTCTAGATTAAAATTAGATTTTAATGGTTCCCACCAAGCTTTTTCTTGACCGTACTCTTTTTCTATCCCTTCAAAGTTCCGCTGCCAGGGATTTTTTTTATCTGAAAATTCCTCGCTTTGCCGCAAATGTTGCGCTGTTTCACTGGCTATTTTTAGCTGTTTAGATAATTTTTTTAAACGATTATTTAATTGCGAAATTGCCACATAACTGCTATAATCATCCTGGGCATTTTCTAAAACTTTAGCTTGCAGGTTTTTTTGTTGCTCGATCGCCTTGAGTAATAGCTGCAAGCGCTCACAATCCGGTTGTTTATTTCTACCCAAAATTAACCAGGCAATATCTTCGCTAATTTCCGCCACTTGCACGAGAATATCTTCTAATAAAATACCCACCGTGGTCAGTTGTGGCAAGGGATGAAGATGAAGCAATTCTCGCAGCGCGATTAAGCTGGTATTAATGCGATCGCTATCTTCGATCAAGACAATTAACAATTCCCGCAGCTCACTCTTTCCCCAACGTCCCCGACGCGTCAAGGTGACAGTTTTCCTAGAACGGAGCAACAGTTGCCGGATTTTATCAAAATATGGCTCCTCATCAGCATTAGAACGAGAGTGTAAGGGCAAAGAGCGGAGATAGGTGGCGATACCATGAAAATTTTCCGCCGTTACCTGACGTAAAGGCTGATTAGGGCGAAAAGGCCAGATAAACAGGGCCAAAAAAATTGTCCATCCCCCTCCCAACACAGCAATTCCGGCCCGTTGTAAAGCGACGATAATATCCCCCGATGGCAAAGAAACAGCAAAAAGCAGCAATAAACTAATTACTACCCCAGCTAACGCCCCATTTTCCCCGTAAACTGTCAAATAACCCGCTAGAAACAACCCGCAAAAAACTATCACCACGGTCAATCCTAGCCAAGTACTGGCTAATGTGCCGATAATCAAAGCTAGAGCCATCCCGATAGTCGTAGCGACTAGGGTTTTCGCTCTCAGGCAGTAAAGTCCCCCCACATCGGCTAAAATCAAGGTTTGAGCCGCTAAACCGACCATTAACCCCAATTCTGACTGATCTAAAATATCACCGATAATAATCGGTACCGCGAGCGCCAATAAAGTCCGAATCCCCCGCTCGATCTCGATATCGCCACTAGGACGCAATAAAAAAGCAAATCGCTGAAGTAGCATATAGCACTTATCTTAATGGTGAGGTATGAGGTTTTCGTTTTCGGGAGTCAGTATTCTCCGAGTCACCTGATTAGGTAACGATTTCTCTCCTGTCTCCTGACTCCTAACTCCTTAATTCTGCCGTATTAGGGCAGCCAACGGGGTTTAAAACCGGCGTTGAGTTCTTGAGGTAAAATTTTCGGGGTGCTATTGGGACTGAATTGATCCGGGAGTGGTAATAACCAGAGACGACCATCGGCAATGCTCGATCCCTCCCCAGTGACTAGATCATTTCCGACTCCAAAGGGTATGGTTACTAACTGATCAAATAATAAGGCCACGCCATCGGGAGACATACTCATCTGCACGTCACGATAATTAGGTAAAGCCAGCAGGGGGATCATTTTACCCGTTTCTAGCTCAATAATCGCTAAAAATGGTTCTTCTTTCACCTTGCCATCGCTGCCCATAACCAGATCGCTTTTCAGACAGTAAAGGGTTTTTTCCTGTCGCGGTTCAAATTCACAGCTAATAATCGGATTAGCTGTTCTTAATAGTAGTCTTGACTCTCCCTGATCGTTGAGCAAAAATAGCGATCGCTGATTATCCGGTTCCGATTTTACCATCAGTTTTTGGCGACCATCCCGGGAAAAAGCGAGTATTTTCTCGTAGGTGGGCAAAAATTGCGGTTTTCCCGCTTGGACATCCAAAGGAATCACCGCTACCCCTCCCGTTTGACTGACAACCGCTTTTTTACCGTCGGGAGATAGTAAAAAATTATCCGCTTGTATTCCTAACGGTCGCGATTGTCCATCATCCCTGATTACCCATAAACTGGCATCCCCCGGATTCCCATGATTAATTCTCTGCACGATTAGGGTTTTGCCGTTATCTGAGAGATTAAAGCGAAGATTTTGATAGGTTTTCGCATCTAAAAACCTTTCTATACGACCACTGGGCAAATTTTGACCATGTTCGTCATGATTTAAACCCGTGGTAATTGTATAAAGTTGCTGTTTCGGGGTATCCCGTCCTAAGTCAGAGCGATCGAAGGCCGAAAATAAAATTCTCTCCCCCCTCGGATACATTTGAAAATCCGTGACCACCAGATCCGCAGGGGTAAGGATGGTTTTTTTCAGTTCTGTGACGTTATTTGCCCCCTGAATGATATTACAGACGATTAAACGGCCTCTTTCCTCTTGGTTGACTCCAATATAGGCAAAAGCTCGATCGTGGCTGTAAAATTCGCCGATAAAGTCCTCACCTTGGGCAATGGGTAACTTTACTTGATATTTCTTGCCGTAGATGGGCAATTCCGTCAAGGTATAGGTCAAGCGATCGCCAGACCAGCTAATTTTACCCGGCAAGGGAGGATCGATCACCAGGCCGGTTTCTATGTCGGAACGGTCAATCGGTCGATTAAAACTTAAAGTAAAATAATTGTCCCTAACGCCGATTTTTCGCCCTTGCCAGCTAAAATTCTCCCCTCGCGTAGGAACTTGATTTCCTTGTATCAAAATCGACGATATCGCGGCAATTAAGGCCAAAATAGTCGCTAACACTAAGCGATCGAACCAAGCTAATCTTTTCATCAGTTATCAGTTATCAGGAGTCAGTTATCAGTAGTCGGTCGTCGGTCGTCAGGAGATTGCTTTTATTTATTCTCCCATCTCCCCCCTCTACAATAATTACTCCCAACCAGAAACACCTTGGCTGCATATCATACTTTGTGCTTTTTGTCAAAAAAACTTTTTTTTTGCAACAAAACTACATAAAAAAAAGATCATCGTTGTGGGTGAAATTGACTGATTTACCCGTTTTAATTAGGATCACCTTCTAGGTGTGGCGAGGGTTTTAACCATTGCTGCCCAAAAAAGCACAGAACAGCCCACTGTGAAATTTTATCAAATCGCTGTAACCATCACAACATCGTTGTTAAATAATAATCTTTCTCAATTAATTCTTAAGGATTTATAAATATTGCGGAATGTTAATTTAAATATTCTCAAGTTTTTACGGTCAATAAATAATTTTTACTTATCTTTGTCCAAAATTGGGTTAGAAGTCAGGAGTCAGGAGTCAGGAGATTATTTTTATTTATTATCCCCACACCCCACACCCCACACCCCACTCCCCACACCCCACACCCCACACCCCACACCCCACACCCCACACCCCACACCCTACTTTCTTATCAGCTTTAGTAATGATTGTCATCGGTTTTTTCAATCGAATAAATAAAAACGCCCCCAAAAAGGAAGCGTTTTTTAACTTATCATGAGGACTTAGCAAAATGTGTGCAGAGTTAGAACGCGGATGTTGGATGGGGATCCAGCATCTGTTTATTTTTAACCATTGATCGCCGCTGCCGTCAAGGCCATGGGGATAGCATCACCGGAAGCTAAATCGAGGGGGAAGTTATGAGCGTTGCGTTCGTGCATTACCTAAAATGTCGGATGAATGCCCCCGCTACATTTTTCGACAAGATACTCAGCAAAATTAACGGCAAATGAAATCCGACCAGAATATTAGCAACGGAGCATCGGTTTAATTCCACCATCTGTGGGTAAACTGTGTTATGATTAATTTAACCAATGGTCGAGGATTGTTAGATGCTAGTCGTAGAAGCAAAGCTAAAAAACGGAACACCAGAACAATACCAAAGACTTGATGAAGCTATTAAAACTTCTCAGTTTGTGCGTAACTCTTGTGTTCGTTATTGGATGGATCATAAGGGTACAACCCGCAATGATCTCCAAAAACTTTGTGCGGTACTAGCTAATAATAAAGGGACACCTTGGGTTAATAAATTAAACTCTCAAGCTCGTCAATCGGCTGCTGATAGAGCCTGGCAATCAATTACTAGGTTTTACCATAATTGTCATGCTAAGATACCGGGGAAAAAGGGTTTTCCTCGGTTCAAAAAGCATAGCCGTTCGGTTGAGTATAAACTAACGGGTTACAAACTATCAGATGATCGACGTAAAATTAAATTTACCGATGGCTTTAAAGCAGGAGAATTTGATTTATGGTGTAGTCAAAAAACCTTAGTTTATTATTCAGAGCAACAGATTAAACGAGTAAGAGTTGTTAGACGTGCTGACGGTTATTATTGCCAGTTTCTGATTGACGTAGAACGGCAAGAATACCATAAACCGACGGGACAAATAACAGGAATTGACTTAGGGTTAAAAGAGTTTTATACTGACGCTCAAGGCAACACTGTAGAGAATCCACGTTATTTAAGAAAGTCAGAAAAACGACTTAAAAAAGCACAACGACGATTATCAAAACAATTTCGTCAAGGAAAGAAACAGTCTAACAACTATCACAAGCAACGGATAAAAGTAGCTAAACTTCATCTTAAAGTGTCAAGACAACGTAAAGACAAAGCAATTAAAGACGCTTTGGCGTTAGTCCAGTCTAATGATCTGGTAGTTTATGAAGCTTTAAAGGTAAGAAACTTAGTCAAAAACCGTAAGCTATCTAAGTCTATTTCTGATGCTTCTTGGTATCAATTCACTGAATGGTTGAATTATTTTGCCAAGATTTATCGGATTGTTTGTGTTGCTGTCCCTCCCCATTTTACTAGCCAAGATTGTTCAGTTTGTGGGACGAGAGTTCAAAAAACATTAAGCAATAGAACTCATCAATGTCCTAACTGTAAAACAGTCTTAGATAGGGATCATAATGCAGCAATAAATATTCTTAAAAAAGGGTTGCAATATTTGGGAAATCATCTCAACGGTACTGTTGGGCAAACAGAAACCGACCCAAACGCCTTGGGAGAGTCCGACCTCTGGGTTTTTAATGGAGACATTGAGAATCTAAGCTGTCTCGTTGAACAAGGAATTTCTAACAGCGATGTGGAAAGAATCCCCCGTCACAGCGTAGCTTGACGGTGGGAGTATGTCAATTTGCAGTATATGTTCAAGCCTATTTATAGGCACTGCGATTGTCTCCCTTTTTTGGGTTTATTTATTTCAAAAATTATCTCTTTATTTGTATATTTTTAAACTTGTATAAAATTGATTTAAGTTTTGTAAAAAATAGTTGACAAAATCCGATCGAGATCAAGGATAACCCTATCCTTAAGGTGGACAAAATATGGTAAGGTGGACTGAGTAATAAAACTTATCACTAAAATCAGTGACAAGTGCCAAATTCACCAGAGAAGGCTAAATATAACTATGTCCAAACGGTTTAAATTCGACTCCTCCGAGATGATTTATCTCACCGATAAACTGATGAATGCGGCCAGCAATCGTTACTCAATCGTCGTGCAAGTCGCTAGACGGGCCAAACGCGTCCGCTACGATACCGTAGAAAATATCGATGACCCGATGATTAAACCCGTCCAACGGGCCTTGATGGAAATGACCGACGAATTAACCGAACCGGAATTATTACGCGATTAATCCCCTAAAATTGCCGAGGAACCCCACCCCTAAACTTCATCCGGATTGATCCCCAGCGATCTTAGTCTTTCCGCTAGTCGTTGGGCTTTTTGTTCCGCTTCCTGTTTGGCTAAACGTTCTTGCTGGGCATTCAAACGTTCTTGCTGGGCGATCAAACTTGCTTGCTCGGCCATTGCCGCTGCTGCCCTCGCCCTTTCCTCTGCGGTTAAATAGCGATTTCCCGATCGATCATACCAATACAGCCATTCTCGCACCCAAGCGATATGTTCTCCCTGCTCATATCCCAAGGCTAACCCGATTTCTGGCAACCATACCCGATTATTTTCAGGCTCTAAAAGCTCGTATTTCCCCGCTATCAGCTTATAAACCTCTAATCTCTCTCTATTTTTAAACCTTCCCCTTCTACCGCTCAAGGGATTATAAATTGCATAGTAGAGAACGCCTAGGGTTTGATAATCCGCTAACTTTCCCTCATATTCCCCGTTATATTTCTCGGAAATCACTTCCAGGGCCAATATCGGCATAATATAAGCTTCTTCCCAGAGAACATAGCTTAATCTTCCCCTTTCTCCGGTATCGTGTTTGACTCCAATGGCTAAAAATCCATCCGGTATGATTGCCGGTTCGTCGGGATTGTAATAAACTCCCATATCGACACCAAAATACCAATCATCCCGCTCCGCCCAAATAAATGCTAGTAAACTGAGTAATAGATTGGGAATATCGTTCTGTAACTGGTTATCCACGGCTGTTTCGTCAGAACAGGGTAATTCTTCGGCACTGGGAAGAAGGCGATTTTTATTGTAGGAAAGGTTAACCATAGCGATTGTTTTGACTAGGGAAATTACCAAGTATTCGGTTGAAAGTCGGCATCATTAATAATGACCACCGTATCCCCGGAGGGTTTAATCACAAATAGACCTTTTTTATAAGCGTATCGATCGATCCCCTGGTTGATTTCAATTCCCGCCACCGCACCGTAAGCTTGATAGTTTTGATAATGGGGAAAAGCGATTTTAAAACGGGTCAATTTTTCAATAAATTCATCCACATCATCTTTAGATAATCTAGATTTACATTCCACCACCACGAGATCGGTATCATCTACCGCTAGAATATCAATTTCCATGGCGATGCCCTGACGCTTGACTCTAGCGCGGGGATAAACTTCTTTAATATCGATGCATTTTTCCTGAAAAAGCCGTAAAACCGCCGGTTCTACTAATTCTTCCACAAATCGACCCCAGCGAGTGGTGAGACTATCTACCGCTTTGCTGGTTCGTTCAACCGTCCGTTTCAGTTCTGCCATCGAGCGATCGCTTTCTAGCTTAGATTCGGCCAGGAGGTTCTCTATTTCGACTCTATGGCGATCATATTCCGCCTTGGATTCGGCAACCAGGCGATCATATTCCGCCTTGGATTGGGCAGCCCGGCGATCATATTCCGCCTTGGATTGGGCAGCCCGGCGATCATATTCCTCAGCCCGGCGATCATATTCCTCGGTGGAAGCGCGGAATAGCTGGTAAATATCCTCAAGAGTTACCGGTTCACTCATAGACTTACCTCTAAAACACCCCTGATCATTTTAGCGATTCTGTCGAAAAGCCGGACGAGAGCCAGAGAGCAAAACGGAAATAAATATTAAGAATTATTTAAAAGACTTGACAAATGTGCGGGGGGGGGTACGGTTTTTCTGGAATTTACTTGGTTCCAAAACTTGCATAATCCTTACAACGCTCAAAGAGCTTGATTTTAGATGAAACTAACGATTATGGGCATTTTATCTGGGGTTGCCTTTGCGAATCTGGGCATCTCTGGCATTGCAGAAGCTTTTCAACTGATTCCTTCTGGTCTTAGTCTTGGTAATCAGTATCGCTTGGTGTTTACTACCTCCGGCACAAGAGATGCTACATCGACGAATATTGACGATTATAATACTTTCGTTACCACTCAAGCTAACCAGAGTAGCGCGCTGACAGCGTTGGGAACGACTTGGACGGCGATCGTTTCCACTTTCTCTACTAACGCACTCACCAACACGAGTACCGATCCATCCCCAAGCGGTGTTACTGGCGTACCGATTTATTTGGTGTCGGGTCTTCGTGTCGCTGATTCTTACGACGACCTGTGGGATGGTTCCATTCAGAACCCGATTTATAGTGACGAGACGGGAAGCAGTGCCTCGTTGGGTGCGAACCAGGCCGTATGGACGGGTACGAATCCAAATGGCGGAACAGGGACGGGTTTAGGGACGGTTTCTTGTGGTCTTAATCTAATTAGGGGCTGCTGAAAAAGTTTTTCGTGGGGGCAGGGTGTGGGGTGTGGGGTGTGGGGTGTAGGGTTTTACCGATTTTGAGGTAGTCAGTTACCTAATTTTCAGGGAAAAAGTCCAGGAATTTTACCCCCGATCACTCCAATGGTAGG
>NZ_JADBTB010000212.1:0-15733 GCF_020246405.1 Microcystis sp. M083S1 | reverse complement strand
GGAAAGCTAAAAGCTAGAAACCCAGACGGGGAGCTAACCTTTAGCTGTTCTTGTTCAACGTCACAGTTATCAATGTGTGCAAGACATTGGTAACTGTTATTTTTGTTTCTTGAAGCGGGAAACCATTCCTAAACCACCCACTCCCAGAAGTCCGAGGATAGTACCAGGTTCGGGGATAGAACTAGGGGGGTCTAGGTCTTGAGTGAAGCTGTTAGTGGAAGATTGTAATAGAGAGTTACTGTGAAGACTTGTGAAGGTATCGATCACTTTGATGGGACTAGCATTGAAAGACAGAATACTGCCAAAGGCGTCAGAGCCGTTTGTGGAAGTTAGGGTGATAAGCGGAGTACCACCTAGTGTGAAAACCTTCTTGGTAGCGAGATAATTTGTGCTTCCACCCAGTCCAGATATATCTGTATCGAATATAATCGTATCGAAAACTAGGGGGGGGGTTGAAATAGCGACAATCTTGACTTTGTATTCCAATGTACCATTGGCAACACCCAAGCTAGTTTCTTCACGAAAATTTACAGTCCAAACATCTTGATTGAGAACGAATCTCAGTTTATCGCCTGCACCAACATCGCCACCGAAACTGAAATCGGAGAACAATTGGTCGCCAAGCTTAACAGAATCATATACCGTTGCGCCGATCGAGAGTCCGCCAGAAGTAATAGTAGCATTGACAAAACCATTGCCACCTACAAGTGGAACGGAAAAAGAACTAGCTTGAGCGGGGGTAGCCATAGCGGTGGCGATGCCGAGGGTAGCTACACCCCAGAGGATTGTGGTTAATTTGTTGATTGTCATGATGACTAAGTTATCGAGTGTCATTTATGGTTACTATAGACATCAAAAAAATTTAGACGAGTATTAGGCTCGTTGTTTTTTTTGTTTGTCTTGACAGAAATATAACCAAAAATCTACCCAAAAAAACAAAATTTTTAGAAGACTTTTTTGACAATATTTATATATTTTTGTCCAACTTATGGCAGTTTTTATTAAACACAATTGTCCCAAAAAATAGACAAATATACTTAGGCTTTTTTGTGAAAGTTGGACAAATAAACAGTATCTACTTTAAAAAAAATCTCTCAAATTGTTACAAAACTTTATCAAGAGAGGAACAATGGATAAAACTTAACAGTTTTGATCGTTAAAACTGGAATTGCATAAGAATTAAGGGACTTGCGCTTTGATAATGTACCTTTTGGGCGAACACAGTTCGCCCCTACATTGTGGACAAAATCCGTTACTATCGCTCAGGTTTGCTGATCACTCTAAGTAGGGGGAGAGCCTTCGATGGACCGGGCAAGATAGCCTTGATAAGGGGGGTGTCTGATAATTTTTAACGCCTACCTACTCATCTCTATCTAAAGGGGTATGACTAATTTTTATAAATCATCTAGACTCACCATTGTAGGGTGATACCAATATAAAATTGGACAACCGACTGTCTAACGTTGGACAACCTTGCCTCGATAAATTTCTTTAATTAAAACCGAGTTCTATACTATGAATACTCTCATCACTATTCGAGAAGCCTCGGATTTACTCGGAGTTAGCATTAAAACCCTCCGGCGCTGGGAACAACAGGGGAAAATTACCTCAATTCGTACCCGTGGCGGTCATCGCCGATTTCGACCGGGAGATCTCTTACAATCTGGCCAAGAAACCAGATTTATTGTTGGCTATGCTCGTGTTAATCGACCTGAACAAAAACCACAATTAGACACCCAAATAAAAGCGTTAGAAGACTTTTGTAGTCAGCAGGGTCAACCCTTTGAAATTCTCACCGATATCGGCGACGGAGTCAGCCACAATCACCCTAATTTTATGCGTCTAGTGAAGATGATTTGTCACGGTGAGGTGAAATCTCTAGTTTTAACCCATGCGGAAAGTGTGAGTCGCTTTTGTCATGATTTTATTTTGGGTTTGTGCGGTATCTTCAAAATCCAAGTTATTCTCCTCAATCAACCCCAGAAATCCATTGCAGCTGAGGATTTAGTCGAGGATATCCAATCCCTCGTCACCATCTGTTACAATAGTCTCTACCCAATACATGACCAGGCTCATCAGCAATTACTAGAACACCTAGGGGCGCTTAAGAATATCCGTGTGGGTTAAAATTACCCTTGCCGTGGGTTTCTCATCCCTCTTTTTAGTTGTCTGATGCCGCCTCTACTGTTCCCCGAACAACGGCCGAGAATAGTAATATTTTAGATGATAAAGACAATATGATCCCCCCTTGCCCTAGGGTTGATTCAAGGTAGGGTTGATTCATGAATCAACTCTACCCCTTGCCTCCCTTAAAAAAGGGGGGAAAACCAGGAAAGTTCCCTTTTCCAAGCTGGATTGAGGGGGATCAAATTGGCTAACGGCTATAATAACTCCACATTGACGGCAAATGAAACTAGAAACCACGGCGATTAAACGGATTCTCGATGCTAACCTTGACCGCGCCAGAGAAGGACTGCGAATTATCGAAGAATGGTGTCGTTTTGGCTTAGATAATCCCGATTTAGCCCAAGAATGTAAAGAAATGCGCCATCAATTAGCTAGTTGGCACTCGATCGATCTTAAACTACATCGGGACACGGCCGGCGATATCGGCAGGGATTTAAGCCATCCCAGGGAAGAAATCCGGGAGACTGTCGAGGGACTGCTGCAAGCAAATCTCGCTCGCGTACAGGAGGCTTTTAGGGTTTTAGAAGAATACGGTAAACTCTATGATCTAGAGCTAGGGATAGCCTGTAAACAGCTGCGCTATCGGGTTTATCAGCTAGAGAGTAAACTATTAATCTCTCCACCTCTGGAAAAACTGAAAGCATCTCCCCTCTATCTAGTCACTTCTCCCGCCGAAAATCTGTTAGAAATCGTTGAATTAGCCCTAAAAGCAGGTTTAAAATTGGTGCAGTACCGCCATAAAACCGCCGCTGATACCATTTGTTTAGAAGAAGCTGCTAAACTCTGTGAGTTATGCCACCGTTACGATGCTTTATTTATTATGAACGATCGCGTCGATATTGCTAAGGCCATTCATGCCGATGGTGTTCACCTCGGTCAACAGGATCTACCGATTTCCCTAGCGCGGCAATTTCTCGGCCCGACGGCAATTATCGGCCGGTCCACCACTAATCCCCAAGAGATGGCCAAAGCAATCCAAGAAAAGGCCGATTATGTGGGAGTTGGTCCAGTTTATGCCACCCCCACCAAAGCAGGAAAAACCCCGGCAGGATTGGAATATGTCCGTTATGCGCGGGAAAATTGCCCTTTACCCTGGTTTGCGATCGGTGGTATTGATAGTAGTAACATTAAAGAGGTTTTAGAGGCAGGAGCGCAACGGGTGGCTGTAGTCCGGGCCATCATGGAAGCGCAGCACCCCGATGTGGTGACACAACAATTATTAACCCAATTAAAGTAGGGTGTGGGGAGGGGGAATTATGAATTATGAATTATGAATTATGAAGTGGGGTGTGGGGTGTGGGGTGTAGGGTGTGGGGTGTGGGAATTATGAATTATGAATTATGAATTATGAAGTGGGGTGTAGGGTGTAGGGTGTAGGGTGTGGGGTGTGGGGAGAAAAAAGCTGTCTCCTGTCTCCTGTCTCCTAAATACTCCGATTAATTCATTTGTTCGTATCCAAATCCATGTCAGAAATAACCTTGCAAATCAACGGCAAAACTCAAACCTGTTTACCCGCAACTAAACTAGCGCAAATGCTAGAAAATTTGGGCATGAATCCTCGGTTAGTTGCAGTGGAATATAACGGGGAAATCCTCCATCGTCAGTATTGGGAAAACACGGAAATCAAGGAGGGGGATAAATTAGAAATTGTTACTATTGTCGGGGGGGGATAAAATAATCAACAATCGACACTTGAGGGAAAAAACTTGTTAGTTATCGGTTTAATGAGTGGCACATCGGTGGATGGTATCGATACCGCTTTAGTGGAGATTAGCGGTACGGTGGAATCTCCACAGGTGCAGTTATTAGCAGGGGAAACCTATCCCTATTCCCCCCGATTACGCGAGACAATTTTACAAGTCTGTGGGGGAGAAAAGCTATCTATTGAAGCTTTAGCCAGCTTAGATGATGATATCGCCGCAGAATTCGCCCGTGCTGCTTTAAATATCCAAAAAGAAGCCCCAAAAGCCCAATTAATCGGCAGTCACGGTCAAACCGTTTTTCATCGACCCCCTGCAAACGATCGCCTCGGTTACACGGTACAATTAGGACGGGGAGCAGCGATCGCAAAAATTACCCGTATTCCCACCATTAGTAATTTTCGCGCTGCCGATATCGCCCAAGCTGGTCACGGTGCGCCCCTAGTGCCGAAAATTGACGCTTATCTGCTTTCTCACCCCACCAAAGCCCGCTGCGTTCAAAATATCGGCGGTATTGGCAATTTAACCTATCTACCCCCCCGACAAACGGAAAATTGGCAGCAAAAAATTTTCGGTTGGGATACCGGTCCGGGCAATGTCCTTATCGATTTGGCCGTACAATTTTTGAGCCAAGGCCAACAAACCTACGACCATAACGGTCAATGGTCGGCCCAGGGTCAACCCTGCTCGGAATTAGTTCATAAATGGCTACAGGAGCCTTATTTTCAACAATATCCCCCTAAATCCACCGGCAGAGAGTTATTTAGCCCCGCCTATCTAGCCCAATTGCGCGAGGATGCCCAAGCTTATTCCCTCAGTGATGCCGACTGGTTGGCTAGTTTAACCGATTTAACCGCCATTTCGATCGCTCACAGCTATCAAACCTTTTTGCCAGAAATGCCTGCGGAAGTGCTGCTCTGCGGTGGTGGCGCTCGTAATTCCTACCTGCGCCAACGACTCCTAGCACATTTGGGGTCAAATGTCAAGCTTTTGACCACCGATGAGGTAGGATTAAATAGCGATTTTAAAGAAGCGATCGCTTTTGCCCTTTTGGCCTATTGGCGCTGGCACAATTTCCCCGGTAATTTACCGCAAGTCACGGGGGCAAAAGCAGCGGTTTTATTGGGAGAAATTTACCTATGAGCAGCATCTATGAAATATTTTCAACAATTCAACGCCAAAGGGTCAGCGATGGGCAAATAGTGCCAATTTTAAGCGATTGTGCCGACTATAAACGTCTTTTAATTCTTGTTTGGCCGCAATTGGGAGATTTTGACAGTCTCGAATACGCTTGGTGGTTAGAAAAAGAGGCGGCCCTTTGGCAAAATGCTGGGATCACCATTCGTGCCATCGGTATCGGCGATCGCAATTCAGGTTTAAAATTCGCTGAATATACGAAATTTCGGCAAGATTGGCTTTTTGTTGACCCCAAAGCTGAATTACATAATTTATTGGGACTGTATCGCGGTTTATCGTTAAAATTACCCAGATTTTCCCCCGGTCAAAATGCTTGGTTAAATCTAATTTTGATGTGTGCGGGTGTGGGTAGTCCGGGGACTCTGGCCGAAGTGCTGCGGGGTTATCTTGGCGATCGCAAAGCCCCCCAATTAATTGCCGAGGAGGAAACAATACAAGCGCGGCCTTTACCAGCTTTCCGGGGTTCCCTATTCAATCTTGCCGGGGGTCAAGGTTTTCAGCGACCTTTTGAATTAGCCACCCTGAGACTGCGTAATATGGGTCAAGTTTTGGGCAATTGGTCAACATATATCCCCGATAGTAGTTATCTCACCCAACGGGGAGGGACTTTTTTATTTGATAGTCAAGGAAAGTTACTCTATGAGCATCGAGATGGAGGTATCTTGGGCTTTGCTGAGAATATGAGTTATCCCCTCGCTTTTTTGCGGGATTAAGCTTTTTTCTTCTCCATATAGAGATTTTCGATTAAATGATACCAGTCCAAAATTTTAATCCTTTCCTGTTTCTCACCGATTTCAGGGAATAATTATCACAATAACCCTTTTGTAGGGCTTTTTGTTTCCCCATCGGGAATTATCATCTTACCTTGGCAGACCAGAACTGATGCACCACCCACAGAAACTTCCGTAATTTTACGGTTGTTTTTCTGGAACTTTAATTGTAAACTGCTGGGTCTGCCCATTTCCACTCCCTGGATTATCGTCCATTGATTCATCCCTTCCCTAGAAGATTCTAAGGCCCCTAGGTAGCCCGCTAAAGCGGCCACAGCCGAACCGGTGGCGGGGTCTTCCATAACTCCTAAACTGGGGGCAAACATTCGGCCATAGAGACGAGATAGGGGTGATTCTAGGTCAAAACAGCAGACAAAAAGGGAATTAGCGGGGGATTGTCCCAATAATGATGACCAGAGACTTAGATTTAGTTTTATTTTCCCTAAAATATCGCGATTTTTGACGGGGATGAATAAAAAAGGGAGACCGCAGGAAAAAGCGCGGGGGGGATAACCGGGTAAGAAATCGGCAACGCTTAGGGAAAGAATCGCCGCTAAATCATCGAGAGCATAAGTATCCGTCACTAATTCGGGCAATTGTGCCACTTTTAACTCACTATAGACCGGTTTTTCCCCCTCCATGAGAATTTTTACCGGTACTAAACCGACTCCTTCCTCTAGATAAATCGTGGTTTCTCGGTAAGGGGGAATAGCACCGATTAGGGCTAAAATATAGGCTGTGCCGACGGTAGGATGGCCCGCAAAGGGTAATTCGGTACTGGGGGTAAAAATACGGACTTTTTTGCTGCCTTGGGGCGTTTCTGGCGGAAAAACGAAGACTGTCTCCGAGAAGTTAAATTCGGCGGCGATTTTTTGCATCTGGGTGCGGGTTAATCCAGATGCTTCCGGAAAAACCGCCAAGGGATTACCGCCAAAAATGCAATCGCTAAAAACATCGGCGGTATAGTAGGAATAGGTAGGCACGCGGGGGATAGGGCAACAGTTATCGGAGAATTTTTTGATCTTACAACTATTTTCACCTCTGACCGCCCCCCGGTTGTCTGTCTAGGGATAGATTCTCCTTGTCAGTCCTGTTGGTTTCTATTAAGAAATAATTAAAATACAGAGTTTTTCATAAAGATAAGGTATATCTTGAATCGTCTCGGAGTCTCCTATGGGAAAAACCACAAAGACACAAAGGACACAAAGATTGATCGCTCCTATATAAGTTAAACTCATAACACAAAGAATAAGAGAGCCTAACTGCTATAGACTCTACTACTTATTCGGTTCTAATCTGGCTAATAAACTGACTAACTTATCTCTGACGGAATTGTGGGTGTATTCGTCTTCAGGGTGAGGTTTTTGATGGGGTTGTTGAAAATAGGGACGTTCCCCGTATAATTGTCCCCATTTCACATCGACTCGGTGTACTAATTCATAGAGTAATTCTTGATTGTCTAAAATTTCTTCTAGGATTAACTGTAAAGCTTGAACGGGATTATCTAAATTTTGACTGACTTTTGTTAATTCTTCATCGACGATAAGCTGTAAAATTATCTGCAAAGCTCCCGAAGAATCACCTAAATGAGCGGCAATAAATTGTTTAATCTCTGTGGTAACTTGCACCAATTTGGGGACGGGAGATTCCCCTTTGAGGAAATCCGCCCCCTCTTGAGCGATAAAATCTGCTAGGGTAAACTCGCGCCTTTCGATGATATCTTGGGAAAAATCCGGTTCTTCAGGGGTCATAAATTAAAAATATTAGCGATAATAGACTCTAGGACTTATTGTGACATTTTTAGGAATATCTATGGGCATCGATCGCAGAGAGTTTCAGCAGCGTCGTCAGCAGGTAATGGAAAAAATCGGCAATGGAACCGCAATTTTTCGCAGTGCGCCCATGGCGGTCATGCACAATGACGTAGAATACACCTATCGTCAGGATAGTGACTTTTTTTACCTGACAGGATTTAATGAACCGGACGCGGTGGCGATTTTAGCACCCCATCACCCCGAACATCAGTTTATCCTGTTCGTACAGCCAAAAGACCCAGAAAAAGAAACCTGGACCGGCTATCTCCACGGTGTGGAAGGAGCAAAGGAGATTTTTGCTGCTGATGAGGCCTATTCTATCCAAGAATTGGACGAAAAATTACCGCAATATCTCGAAAAAGCCGAACGAATTTATTATCATCTCGGACGGGACAAAACTTTTAATACAAATGTTCTCAATCACTGGCAAAAATTAATCGCCACTTTTCCCCGTCGCGGCACTGGACCGACTGCTTTAGAAGATACTAATTTTATTCTCCATCCTTTGCGCTTGCTGAAAACCGCAGCCGAATTGGACAATATTCGCCAAGCAACTGCTATTTCAGCACAGGCACATAATCGGGCCAGAGAATTTACCAAAGTTGGTCACTATGAGTATCAAATTCAAGCGGAAATTGAGCATACTTTTCGTCTAGAAGGGGGTATGGGTCCTGCTTATCCTTCTATTGTTGCTAGTGGTGCTAATGCCTGTATTCTGCACTATATCAACAATAATCGCCAAGTACAAGAAAATGAGCTTTTGTTAATTGATGCCGGTTGTGCCTACAATTACTATAACGGTGATATTACCCGCACTTTTCCCGTTAATGGTAAATTTACCCCCGAACAAAAAATTATCTATGAAATTGTTCTGGAAGCTCAACTAAAGGCGATTGAAGTGGTAAAAACAGGTAATCCTTATAATCTTTTTCATGACACAGCCGTGAGGACAATTGTGGAGGGATTAGTAGATTTAGGGCTATTGGTCGGCGATATTGATGAGATAATTAAAGAGGAAAAATATAAGCCTTTTTATATGCACAGAACTGGTCATTGGTTAGGATTAGATGTCCATGATGCAGGAGGTTATAAAGTTAACGAAGAAACTTGGCAAAATTTGCAGCCCGGTCATGTTTTAACCGTGGAACCGGGTATTTATATCGCCCCCGATATTAAACCTGCTGAAGGACAGCCAGAAGTGCCAGAAAAATGGCGAGGTATCGGTATCCGTATCGAAGATGATGTGTTAGTTACTGCCACAGGAAATGAGGTTTTAACTGCAACAGTTCCCAAAAAAGTTGAGGATATCGAATCTGAGTAAAAAGCTAGGTGTTAAAAATTGTCAGTTCCCCCCTAACCCTAGGGTTGATTCATGGTAGGGTTGATTTATAGTAGGGTTGATTTATAGTAGGGTTGATTTATAGTAGGGTTGATTCATGAATCAACCCTACCCCCCTTAAGGAGATTCAGTTAAGTTTTTTCTAGAGATTATTATGGTTGTCACCAAAGAAAAATTATATACCTTTGCGGAATATTTAAATTATCGGGACTGCACGGATAATAAATACGAATTATTTAACGGAGAATTAATTTCTATGCCTCCTGCTAGTGGCTTTCATGCTTTGATACTTAGATATATATTTAAGGTGTTAGAAAGGGAAATAGAGAGGCTACAATTAGACTGGCAAGTTATGCCCGCTACGGTGGGAATTCGCACCGATAAAGCTAAATCGAGAATCCCAGACTTAATGATTTTAACTGCTGAACAATGTCAAGAGATTAGAAATATGACCACAGCAGTGATTGAATTTCCTCCCCTGTTAGTTGTAGAAATTGTTAGCCCCGGTAATGCCGATGATGACTACCGTTATAAGCGTTCAGAATACGCAGTGAGAGGCATTCCTGAATACTGGATTATCGATCCTATTGCTCTAAAAATATCGGTTTTAACCCTGATTTCGGGATTTTATGAACTGGCAGAATTTAATCAGGAAGATAGGATAATATCGGTGACATTTCCTGATTTAAAATTAACTCCTCAAATGGTCTTTGAATAGTAAAATCTTAGCTGGAGACTTTTATGATTGCTACCCGACAAAAAATATATAGCTTTGCAGAATATTTAAATTATCAGGACTCCACAGATAATAAGTACGAATTATTTAACGGAGAATTAATTTCCATGCCTCCCGCTAGTGGCTTTCATGCCTTAATTCTTGCCTTTCTTTATGATTATTTAATGGCAGAAATTAAAAGATTAAATCTAACTTGGAAAGTTATGCCCGCTACGGTGGGAATTCGCACCGATAAAGCTAAATCGAGAATCCCAGACTTAATGATTTTAACTGCTGAACAATGTCAAGAGATTAGAAATATGACCACAGCAGTGATTGAATTTCCTCCCCTCTTAGTTGTAGAAATTGTTAGCCCCGGTAATGCCGATGATGACTACCGTTATAAACGTTCAGAATATGCGGTAAGAGGCATTCCTGAATACTGGATTATCGATCCTATTGCTCTAAAAATATCGGTTTTAACCCTGATTTCGGGATTTTATGAACTAGCAGAATTTAATCAGGAAGATAGGATAATATCGGTGACATTTCCCGATTTACAATTAACTCCTCAAATGGTCTTTGCACAGTAGCATTATTAACGATTATGACTATCCCCTTAGAAATCCAACAACGTTGCCAACAACTAAAAACAGAACTACAAAGGGCCAGTTATGCTTATTATGTTCTTGATGATCCTTTTATACCCGATAGCGTTTATGATCAACTTTATCGGGAATTAGAAGACATAGAAAAGCGTTATCCCCAATTAATCACCCCCGATAGTCCCACCCAAAGAGTCGGAGATAAAATCTCTAGTCAATTCGTTTCTGTCCGTCATAATATTCCCCTCTATAGTCTCGAAAATGCCTTTAACCTCGAAGAATTAAATAAATGGGGCAGCCGTTGGCAAAGATATGTAAATGAAACCCAAGACACGGAATATGTGTGTGAATTAAAAATCGATGGTTCCGCGTTAGCTTTAACCTACGAAAACGGCTTTTTAGTCAGAGGTGTTACTAGAGGGGATGGAGTCACTGGCGAAGATATTACCCCCAATGTGCGGACAATTCGCTCTATTCCTTTACGCTTAAATATAGATAATCCCCCGGCAATTGTGGAAGTGCGCGGCGAAGCTTTTTTACCCCTCGATACCTTCGATAAAATCAATCAAGAAAGAGAAGAAAAAGGAGAATCTCTCTTTGCTAATCCCCGCAATGCCGCAGCGGGAACCCTACGACAATTAGATCCGAAAATAGTTGATAAAAGACGCTTACAATTTTTTGCCTATACCCTGCATTTAGACGATAACCATATCACTACTCAATGGCAATCCTTAGATAGATTAGAAACCATGGGATTTCTGGTTAATCCCCACCGTCAACTCTGTCCATCCCTGCAAGAAGTGGCGCAATACTATCAAGATTGGCAAGAAAAACGTCATCAATTAGCCTACATGACCGATGGTGTCGTAGTCAAAATCAACGATTTACAGCGACAAAATCGGTTAGGATTCACCCAAAAATTCCCCCGGTGGGCCATCGCTTTAAAATATCCAGCCGAAGAAGTCCCCACGGTAGTTAAAGATATTATCGTCAATGTGGGACGCACCGGCGCAGTCACACCCATGGCGGTGATGGAACCGGTACAGGTAGCAGGGACCACCGTACAAAGGGCTACTTTACATAATAGCGATCGAGTGGCCGAATTAGATATCCGAGTCGGTGACACGGTAATTATCCGCAAAGCGGGGGAAATTATCCCGGAAGTGGTGAGAATCCTGCCAGAATTGCGTCCTCCCCAGACTTTACCCTTCCAGATGCCCACTAATTGCCCTGAATGTCAATCTCCCCTAGTCCGTCCGGTGGGGGAAGCGGTGACGCGCTGTGTTAATAGTTCCTGTCCAGCGATTTTGCGGGGAAGTGTGGTACATTGGGCCAGTCGCGATGCTCTCGATATCCGGGGATTAGGGGAAAAAGTGGTGATTTTGCTGATTGAACAGGGATTAGTTACCGCTATTTCTGACCTCTACAGCCTCGAAAAAACGGAAATTGCCAAATTAGACCGAATGGGCGAGAAATCCGCCTTAAATTTGATTACAGCTATGGCTCAAAGCAAAAATCAAAGCTGGTCGAGGGTACTTTATGGGCTAGGAATCCGCTATGTGGGCAGTGTTAACGCCAAAATTCTCGCCGAAAGTTTTCGGACAGTGGAGGAGTTAGCTAACGCCAGCGTGACTAATTTAGCCTCTGTCTATGGTATCGGTGAAGAAATCGCTCAATCGGTCTATGATTGGTTTAGAATCGCCGCTAATCGGGATTTAGTCGCTAAATTACAGGCAGCGGGTTTACAATTTGCCGCAGCAGCAAAAACCACCACCACAAAAGCGACTTTAGCAGGGAAAACCTTTGTCATTACTGGCACTTTACCAACTCTCAAACGGGAGGAAGCGAAAGAATTAATCGAAAAAGCCGGGGGGAAAGTGACGGGTTCTGTCAGCAAAAAAACTGATTATTTAGTGCTAGGAGAAGCGGCTGGTTCTAAGCTAGAAAAAGCCCTAGAATTGGGCATTACTCAGCTAACTGAAGCACAATTACTCGAATTAATCGAAGTCGAAAAAGTCTAGTCAAATCTGGATTATTTCATTAACATAAAAGACAAGTTCATCCTTAAAAAATATCAACCAAACTGGGCGATAAACCTGATTTAATCCAGAAACAAACTCATCAGATAAATAGTCAATTTTTAAGGACGAGAAAAGTAACATTATATTAAGTAAATGTCTCTGGTTAAGGACTTTTTGCTATTCTGAGGAATAGGTATATAGTGCTAGTCCTCAAGGATATTCAAACTCTCTCTAACTTTTTATAGAAAAACATAAATAACCAGGGGGTTATACTAATGATAACTTCAGAGTTGGCTTCTTTAATTATCGGCATTGAAGAAAATGTGCGGCCAGAAAGCGAATATTATGGCAAGCTAGTCGAATGGCGAGAAAAATATCAAACGTGGCATTATGGAATTAGCTTATCGAACACGCATTTCTTTAGTTTAGGAACTCTAGAAAACCAAGAACTGCAACTCCTAAAACGCCACGATATTCGTGATTTTGACCTGAGAATTCTTCCTGATGTTAAATCACTCTTTGAAAGCGACGAAGTTATAGAACGACTTAAATATGCTTTGAGATGGTTAGATGATTTACCAGAAAACTCATCTCAGAAAACAATTACGGGTAGGCGTTTAGCTTTTTTGATATTGACAGGCAATCCAGATTATGAATATTCTGGAGATATAAAACCAATTCCCCCCGACCGAAGTTATGAGGATTATTTAAAGCAAGTTTCACCGAAGCTTCAACATAGCAAACTTGGAGATTTTTTGGGCAATCGAAAAATTTTGCCTTACATATTCTTGTTTTTGTTTGCCTTTTTAATAGTTGTTGCAATTGGTCTAATAAATGATGGTTATGGGTTCGTCACTGATATGCCCTGGCTAAGGGGGATACTTCCATTATTATTATTACTACTTATTATAGCCAATGTAGCGATAGTATCTAACTGGATATCAAATTTTAAATGGTCGGGCTTTCAGAAAAAAAGTTTTTGGGATTGGCTACAATTATTGATAGTACCTCTAATGTTAGCCCTGGGTGCTTTCTATCTGAATTCTGCAGCCGACTTTAGAGATTCTCAAATTGCACAAGAGCGAAAACAGCAAGAAATTTTGACTGATTATTTTTCCAAAATGCAAGGTTTAATTGTAGAGACAAAAAAAAGTAAACAAACACCCGGTTCTAAAGAATCAAATTCAGAGGAAAGGTTACTGCTAGAATTTAGACCGACTGCTAAAGCTTTAACTCTCTCTGTTTTAGAACAATTGGATGGTAAACGTAAAGGAAAAGTTATCACTTATTTAGCTGAATCGCAGCTAATTACTGTTGATAATAACAAGCTATATCCTCAGCCAGAAATTAACTTATATGGAGCAAATCTCGCAGGTATGGTACTAAATGATGTTGATCAAGTTGAGACGGTGAATAAAAGGCGATTAGGAGTAGCAATTACTGGGGCAGATATGACAGACTCTACTATTAAAAATGTAAGATTATTTGTGGGTTCACAACTACGAGAATCTAAGTTTATTCAAGCAAATCTAACAGATGTTTACTTCACTAATGCTGATATGCAAGGTGTACAATTCATCAAGAGTCAAATGACTGGCGTAGATTTCTCTAATACGATTTTGTCGAATACAAGGTTTGATAATGTCGAGACAACAAAGATAATAATTTCACCAGACACTAAACTTGATGATGCTTGTGCTAACGAAGGAGAAATTGTTTTAAATACTAAACCTTTTAAGAAAGGAGAAATTAATTTAGACGCTATATCTATTAAGAAATGCGAGAAAAGACTTGAGAGTAGCCAATAAATTTGAAACTTATTTAACAATTATAGGGAGCAAAATAGTATGAAAAATCGAAAGTGTTTAATTTTAGCTACTTTGATATTAAGTATTGGTCTTGCTGGCCAAGTATCTTCTCAAACTGCTTACTATGGAGTTGTTTATGGTTCAGATCGAGGTATTCAACAAGCACAATGGGAAATAGAACAACTGCCGAGACGATTGCCACAATATGGAGGCAAAAATAAGCTATTTAAACGAAAAGGATTTTATGTGAGTGTCATCTTATTCCCAACCAAGCAAGATGCTAATAACGCTCTACCAATAATAGAGAATGAATATAAAAGAGGCTCATTTGTCAGACCTCTTAACGATTGGTGTCGTCCTAATTGGAGTAACTATAGAACGGCAATAAATGGCATAAACTATTATGACTGCGGAAAATAAGAAATCCCTGTCAGAAAAACTAGGGTGATCGAGGAATAATCGCCCTACATTTGTTTTGATGTTTACTTGATAAATAAGCTCTAAGACTAGAGCAAATCTACTGAAGTATTATCGATTAACCCAGCAACAGCATTAAGATAATCATTAAGTTCCATTTTGTGAGCTTGGGCAAATAAATTAAGGGTTTCTACCTTTGTTCCTTCCCCCTGTTCAATGCGTCTCACTTGGCGCTCGGATACTCCTATAATATCTGATTGTCGCAGTTGATGCTGTTTGCGTAAAGAGGCAATCGCTCGACCAAAAATCTGATCATGTTTTAATTTAATCGCTGCAAACTTTTGTTTTGCTACTGGTTCAATCACACTCAAAAAAGCCTCTACATCAAGATGAATGTCCACGACTGGCCAATGAATATAACTACCATCTTCTGCTATAATAAACTTCTCTCTTTCTTCTAGAGGAATACGCTGTAAAGCTGGCATAGATGCAAAGGGAATTTCTAGCTCATTGAGATCACAGCGACTGATTAATAAACTTTCCCCAATAACTAAAGCTGTGGCGATTAAATGCTCTTGCGCTCCCCAAATCCAAGCATTAATTACCCTTGTGGGTAAAGTAAAATCTCGATAAACGAGGGTATTTCGCAGGGTGCGTAAATTGGCCCGTTTAAATAGTTGCGGCAAGCAGATAGAATCAATGTCTGCTCGGATAAAAAGACCTCGCAGATGATGTTTATCATTAGCATTTCTGGCAATATCTGACACTGCTTTTAAACTGGTCAAAGAAGTACAAATAAAGATGTTTTTTAAAGAATCAATATTCTTTAAATCTGGTAAAGAAAGAATCTGCACAGATTGAGACTCTGGCAAGAAATTATAAATTTCTTTATCCTCAATTATAACAGTAATTTCTGGCTTATTTAACATGATTAATTCCCCTGCGTACAGACTTTTGCCTCCCATTCAATCAGGAGCGCAGAACGATTGGCTAAAACGTGGTCGAGTATTTGCTTTTTTGGCTCTTCGTTACTTGGTATGATTCGATCAGGGGGCATAAATCGACTAAATCCTTATATGGCAAGAGACTCAATTGATTAGCTCGTTCTAGATAGAAAACAATTGGCAAAAATCGAAGCAATGTCTTTCTGTGTAAGGGTT
>NZ_JADBTB010000211.1:0-10782 GCF_020246405.1 Microcystis sp. M083S1 | reverse complement strand
TTTTATGGGCAGATATTTTAAAACTGTCTCTTGAAGCTAATTATGATGATTATCTTGAAAAAAAATGATAATTAGACAGAAGTTCTCTATGTGAACAAGAGAACTTTATCTTCTTTTGTTTTCAAAATGAGAATTGCTGCGGCAAAAGGATTAGGATGGACATTAAATCAAGGGTTTAAAGGCGGAAATCGTCTCCTATTCGGAAAAAAATTGCTAATTTTAGGGACAGGAGAATCCTTAAAACCGGGGGTTAGTTACAATGAACTTTATGATTACTCGCAAACTGCTAATAAACAAGAAGCTAGTAATTTGGCGTTAGGAAATGCTAATAATGGCGACTTTTGGCTCGGAAATTACGTCGAAATTAGTAATAATAGCTGTAATCGTCGTCGGGATGTTTGGCTTCCTCATGACTATCTTCATCAACACTTATTAATTGTTGGCCCAACAGGGGCAGGAAAAACGGAATTTTTGCTTAAATCTGCCGAAAATTTAATGAATATTAGTAATTTAATTGTGGTTGATGCGGCGGGATTTTTGAGCGCTCGTCTGTTCCCTATGACACAAAAAACTGGCTCTCGTTTGATGACGTGGGATATTAGTAATCGGAATCATCGAATTGTCTGGAATTTCCTAGAAGAATTGGAAAAATACGGTACAGAAAAGGAAATTAGAGCATTAGCGGAGGCCTTATATGGCGATATCAATGATAATGATCAAAATGCTGCTTTTTGGGTGCGAGATATTGGCTGGTTAACCGCTATTTTAGGAGTAGTTGTCAGCGCACGCAAGCAAAATATTGTCAAAATTAAACCGAGTGAATTACCCGAATTATTAGTAGATCGAAATGGAATGAGAGCGTTATTACAACATTGTTTTCCCAATCCTTATATTATGGCACAATGGGAAGCTAAGTTATCTTATTTAAGTTTACCTGATGATCGTTTTGGCTTAGATATTAGTTTTTTATTGAATAAATTAACACCTTTCCAAGATAGAGATGTTAAGGCGATTTGTGACGGAAAAAGTGATCTTTATTTATTATCAAGTTTTAATGGCAAAAATCGTCATACATTAGTCATTGGTCAAAGTTTAGCCGATGGAAAATTTGGTTCAGCTTTAGCTGCGGTTATGATTCGTTATTTAATGAATGTGATGTATCGTCGTTTAAGAAACCCTCAACATAACTGGATACCCACTTATTTTATCTGTGATGAAGCAGCACGCTTAAAGAATCTTGATTATGAAGAATTAACCGCTATTGGACGCAATGCTAAAGCAGGAGTCGTCTTGATGTGTCAACACATTGATCAATTTTCTGATAAAACTTTACCCGCTTTAAATAATTGTCGAACTCAGATATTTTTACAAGGAGTTAGTCATAAAACGGCTGAATGGTTAAGTCAACAATTAGGAGAATATTCTCGTCAAATAATTACAATGGTAAATCAAGGTGTAGTCGGCGCAAATCCTTTTGGTCAAAGAAATGTAGGATTTGAAAGGATTCCCATTTTAGGTATTAGAGAGATTACCTCTCATCCCTATGCTAAACTCAGAAGTAATCGCAGTGCTATCGTTAGAATTAATGCGTCTAATAGTCCAGTAACTAAACCTTTTTTAACTGATTATTCTGTTAAGTGAAAGATGAAAATGGTAAACTTAAGACATAATAGTATTATGTCCCTAACTATATCCTTTGTTATGATTAAAGTTGCTGGGGTTAATTGTCCAGTTATTCAACCTTTTTAAACACATTATTTCTCTGAGGTAATGTTATGACTATTATCATAGGTATAGGTTCTTCTGCATCAAGATTAAGCACTTATCTTGCGACTTTAGCTTATCATCAAAAACATCAGGTAAAATATTTAAAGGTGTTATCTTGTCAAGTAACACCGATTAGTGCGGATGAAAGAAAATTGAGTTATAAGGCAGAAAACATTTTAAAAGAGCAAGTGATGTTAGAAGCAGGAAAATTATACCATAGCTTTTGCCAGCATCCTTTCTATAGTTTTACTATTACTCTGGAAATAAAAGGATTATTTTGGGCTAAAAATACAGAAGAAGTTTCATTTGGTATCTACGATATGCCAGATACTCTCTTGAGAGATATTAAAGAGTTTTCATCATCTAATAACTTCACAGAATATTATGATAATTTATTTAGTGATATAGGTGAATATTTCTTACCAATAGATGGAACATCTCATCGAGAAGATGAGGTATATGCTAAGTCTCTAGAAAAATTTACCACAGATTTAACACAGCGGAACCCGCAAGGTTGTCCTATCGCTTTTGCTGTCACGAAATGTGATTTATCAGAACTTTGGGTTAATCGAGATGATCCTCGTGGTCTGGTACAAAGACGCTTTCCTAAAATGTATGCAATCCTAGAAAATTGGACTCAGGAGGACAAGGGAAAAGTTGAATATTTTACCACTTCATCCTTCGGAGTATTTGGTAAATATTGTGAACCAAATTCAATTATTATATCAAAAAGTAAACGGGGAACAATGGCCGTGATTAGAAATCATCAAGAATGGCAACCTTTTGGACTAATTGAACCCTTATATTAGTTATGTACGGGTAAAATACTATAATTATTGTAGAAAAAACTCATCTTGCTTAAAAAATATTCGGGAAATTATAAAAATGAAACGCTATAAACTTCTTCAAGAAAAACGAGAGAATATTATAAAAATTGCTCGAAAACATGGAGCATTTAATATTCTCATATTTGGATCAGTTGCCAGAGGAGAAGACAGCAATGACAGTGATATTGACTTTTTAGTAGAAATGGAACAAGGGCGCAACTTATTAGATAGAATTGGTTTAATTCAAGACTTAGAAGATTATTTAGGCTGTAAGGTTGATGTGGCTACTATTAACAGTTTACGAGATTGTTTTCGGGAAAGAATCATGAAAGAGGTGATTCCTTTATGAATGATGACTTAATTTATTTAGGTGATATTTTAGATAGAATTGAACGAATCGAATCTTATACACAGGAGAGAAAAGACAGATTCTATCAATCTTTATTAATTCAATCATCAAATTATTGCCAATGAAAAGAATTACAATTAGTTGACAACATGGAGGTTAAACAAGTGAATCAAATTATTTGTATCGGCGATCGCATTGCAGGAAAAACACATCTTTGTCTAGAAATTCTTAATCCTGATGGTCATTATATCAAAGTTGTAGAACCCGATTATAAATTCATGAAATCTTTTATACTTGACGATAGAGGAATTACAATAGCCGGAACAAGAAACGGAGGAAAATGCGGGTTTTCTGAAACATATATGGAGTTTAAGGCTTATTTAACAGCTGGTCTTCAAACAATTGACTTAGATATAATTGATACATTAGGAGAAATTTGGCGAAAATCTTGGCAAGATGTTCATGATTAGATGTGGCAAGAAACATTAAATAAAATTCAGACAGCAGATGCGGTTTTAGTTATTTTAGAACCTTATCGAGAGATTATTAATCCTGAAAAAGACAATCTAGATCATTTTATTACTCGTCAACAATGGATCAAAATATTTGAAAAATGGGTTGACTTTTTGCTCAAAGAATGCTCTCAAGTTTCTCACTTATTAATCTGTTTAAATAAAGTGGATCTCTGTCCGATTAATCTCACGGAAGAAGCTAAAAAACTAGCTTATGATCCTCATTATCAATACCTTAATTGGCAAGAAAAAGACAGTTATGTTTATCATCGTTATTTTACCCCCGTACAGTCTCAAATTCAACGACTAAATCAGCATCGAAAAAAGGCTGCACGTTTCTTTATTACTAGCATTTATCAGCGAGATTTACTAGAACTTCCGTTAATTTATATCAGTAGTTATGTAAATTTCTCTTAATTATTTCAAGACAACTTTATTATACAATGCTATAGGCGATCGCTTTGATTTAATTCCTCAAATATAGCGTTATTGGTTGTGTACGGGTAAAATGCTATGATCAGGAAAGAAAATTTTCATCAATGACAAGTATTATTTATTAGATTGCAGGGTGTAACTATCTAATATTTTTTTTATTTTCTTCAAGATAATTAAACCAGTTAATTAAATCAGATTGAGAGGTAAAATCTAATAAAGCTTCTCCTAAATCTTCTAATTGTTCTAAAGATAATTCTTGAATTTTGTTGACCCAATCAGTTGAAATATTACCAACTCGGCGATTAATTTGTTTAAGAATTAGATTGGCTTCGCCTTTTTTAAAGCCTAAAATCTCACCTTCTGTGATTCCTTTAGCGAGAATTTCTTGATAAATAACCGATTCCTTCATCGAAAAAATGGGTCTGAAACCCCGCCCTTTAGCGATAGCGGAGGGCGGCTTTATACAAGTTAGTGAGAAACAATTAAACCGTTAGAACGACGAATTAACTGAATCTTGCTAACAGCTATTTGTCCCAATCGTTTCCAACTGGTATCGCTTACAGATAGCTGTTTTTCGGTATCTCCACTAACATAACCAATCCCTTTGGGAGAAGAAACTAAATCTCCTTTACGGAACCCATGTCTTGTGGTAGAGCCACCATATTTACGTCGTTTACCACCCTTAGAAAAAACCATCAGGTGAAGTTGACGACGACTAACAGGAGGACGTTTGATGACAGCAAAGGGAGCGTTTGTTACTTTAACATAACCCTTCCAATCATATCCATGTCCATTAGAAGTATGGAATGGCAAATAATCTAAAAATTGAAAACAGGCAAGAGCAATTCCATCGTTAGCATGACTTTCGGGTGATTGTTCTGCTTTATTTTTAGACTTTTCTAGTCGCAAATGTTTTCTGAGATTAGAGGTTTGCCAACCAAAGCGAGTATGGACTGTTGCCAATTGAGACAGTTGCTCAATAGCCCATTTTTGTCCAACCATAACCGGCGAAAAACCTTTTCCAGACTTAGCTCCTTTTCTACCGGAAGTTAGATCAATATCGGCTTTGATGTACTCAAAATAAATATCGGTAATTGGATAGATTTTGGTTAGTTCGGAAACGACTCGAAGTTCAAGTTGACGATTAGCTCTGATTGAGGGGGATAATTTTCCTTGTCTTCTATTTGAAAATCGTTTTTGTCGATGCGCTCTTAGATTAAAAGGAAGTTGGCGGTTAATCCGTCTTCCTCTACGTCCTCTTCGCATTAACCGTCTATTGTCCATGCGCTCTTTTACTCGTTTAAAAGGAAGTTCTAAGTGAGCCTTCCAAAGAGTAAAAAGAGAGGATTGAACGCCAATTCCAGAGAATAATTTACCCGGGTCAATACCAATGGCAATCGGTTGGGTTTTACTATCGGAAGGTTCATCGGTTAGCTGGACATAGAAAATACCTAAGTCGTTGAATTTACCGATAGCTTTTCCTTCCTTAATCCACCGTCTGGCCCGACTGGGTTTAGTGGGCATCAACGGCTTTCCGTCTTTTGAGATAACAGGAACTCTTGCCATGGAGATAATCCTTAAGAGTGAAGTTAAAGTCCCTTACCGCAACACAATCAAGATGTCTTGTCTAACAACGCTTTACCAATAAAGCTGAGAGGTAATCCGAACTAGGGAAGTATTCGGAAGTCTGTGCCAGATTGTGTCTCAATGCGGTAGTCTCTACTTGCGTCGCCTAAATTGGTCTAGGCAAGCCCCGTCCCTTTTAGGGCGGGGTTAGTGACAATTTCCTCCTTGAGTAATCTTTTAATGATAGATTGATTTAAAACTAACCCTGCAATAATACCAGTTGAGGCAGCAATGTTATTTCTCTCTATGTTATCAGAAATTTTTTCAATTTGACGAGCTACTTGTTGTAATACTTTTTCTGGATTATCAGTTTGAGACAACACCGCAAACGGAAGTAAACCTGATACATCTAGAAAAGTTTCACTGGGAACTTCCCAGAGTCTAACTACATTATAACGATGTTGTAGTTCTAATAACTCAAAGGTATTAATTTTGACAGCAGCAGATTGATTTTTTTCTCAGATAAATAACCACTTGATAAACTCTTTTTCGAGGAAACCGACGATAAATCCTCAGACGATAATCAGCCATTCTAAAAGGAATATCTTCTTTCGGATCTGTCTGAAATTTGATGTGAAGAATTAAGTCTTCTGATTGTAAAAAAATCAAACTATCTACTCTAATTGGATCTATCAGTAACTCAGTCGGTTCCAACTCGGTTAATGTAATCGGTTCTCCGATTAACCAAGTGGCTATATCCCTTGAAAAAAGTGACGCTAAGATTCGACAAACATTATCATACATTCTTTCATCATATCATAAATTAGTCTCATTGTAGAATTTGCCATCTCAATTGTTAAGCAACAATCGACCAAATAAGTCGAGTTTTTAACTATTCTAATTGCTAGTATCCCTTAAAATTCTTATAGGCAAGTGTATCACAAAATTGGCCAATTGCCAATAGCGTTTGACATCCTCTGCACCCAGGGTGAGGATGTCAAACAATCATCAAAAATAGCAGAGGTTGCCCCTTAGTTATATAATGAGATCACGGCTAATTTGATTGGCTATCGACCCTATTCATGTCTATCTCCCCACCCCGTTCCGGTTACACTTTACCGGTTTTTGCCTGTGCCAGTGCGATCGCATCTCTCCAGCATCTCCACGGCGAAAATGAGCTAAATTCCGTTACTTTTAATCTTTTAGAACCGCCAGAAGCCGTTACAATTGCCATCGAACAAGTTGCCCGACTCAACCCCGATGCTGCCCTAGCCATCACCCGCAGCGATCCGGGGGATAATTTAGATTTAACTAGAAATACCCCTATATGGGCGTTAGTAGAAAGAAAAAAGGGTAATCAAGAGATAGAGATTCAAGGCGGCGAAGGAATCGGCCTACAGGTTGATAATGGCGGAAAATCAGCTATTTATAGTTATGCCCAGCGTCTGCTGCAAGAAAACCTCAGACCCCTGTTACTGCCCCAAGAAAGCATCAAAGTGACGATTATTCTTCCAGAAGGCAAAAAACTGGCCACAAGGACTTCTAACGCCGCTTTTGGGGTAGTAGAGGGGTTATCTTTGTTGGGTACCACTGGCATTTCCCAACCCCTGAGCGCCCCCGGACAGTTGGAAATCTTTCGCGAGCAATTAAAAAATTTATCCCTTCGTTTTGATCGCTTGGTGTTTTGTATCGGGGAAAATGGCTTAGATTTAGCCCCTCAAATGGGTATTAATCCTGATATTTTGGTAAAAACAGCCAATTGGATCGGGCCGATGTTATTAGAGGCACAATTACAGGGAATCTCTGAAATTCTTTTGTTTGGTTATCACGGTAAATTAATTAAACTTGCCGGGGGAATCTTTCAGACTCACCATCATCTGGCCGATGGTCGTCGGGAAATTCTCACCGCCTACGCCGCTAAAATGGGTTTAGCTACCCCCCATCTCCGGCAAATTTTTGACAGTAGCACCAGCGAAAACGGTCTGGAATATCTGCGTCAATTAGACCGGCAAACGGGCGATAATTGGGTGGAACGCATCTATGGAGAAATGGCTAATACTATAGATCGCCGTTGCCAAGAATACGTTTATAACCACAGTAACGGTCATCTTGGGGTCGGTTGTATTTTATTCGATCGCTCTCGTTCTTTGATCAGCAAAAGCGAAAATGGCCTTAAATTTTTGCAAAATCTACCAGTTACTCCCCAGTGACCGTGCTATGATCGTGGGAATATTTAGTCTTAAAAAATGAAACTAATAAGGCTAAACTATTCTAGCTTATTTTCAGAACAATAGCCGATTTAGTTCACAAATCTTTAACCTTTTCCTGCCAGTTTCTTTTTTTGATCGTAGTGACAACTCAAACCCCCCTTCCCACCCCCCAAGAGACTTTGCCCTCAGAGTCCTTCACTAATAGCCTTAATCGTCAAATAATCATCATTCTTGACTTTGGCTCCCAGTATTCTGAATTAATCGCCCGCAGAATCAGGGAAACGAACGTTTACTCCGAAGTTCTCTCCTATCGTACCAGCGCCGAACAATTGGCCCAAATCAACCCGAAAGGAATAATTCTTTCGGGCGGTCCCAATTCCGTCTATGATCCAGGGGCGCCTCACTGTGATCCCGAAATTTGGAATTTAGGTGTACCCATCCTCGGAGTTTGCTACGGGATGCAATTGATGGTACAGCAGTTAGGGGGCAGGGTAGAACGGGCAAAACGGGCCGAATACGGCAAAGCATCCCTATTTATCAACGATCCTACCGATTTGTTAACCAATGTCGAGGACGGTTCCACCGCTTGGATGAGTCACGGGGATTCCTGCGTGGAATTGCCATCGGGTTTTGAAATTCTCGCTCATACCGATAATACCGATTGTGCGGCCATTGCCGATCACCAGAAAAAACTCTTTGGAGTGCAGTTTCACCCGGAAGTTGTCCATTCTGTGGGAGGAATCGCCTTAATTCGCAATTTCGTCTATCATATCTGCAAATGCGAACCCACTTGGACCACGGAAGCTTTTGTCGAGGAATCGATCCGAGAAATTAGGGCAAAAGTGGGCGATAAGCGAGTTTTATTGGCTTTATCTGGCGGTGTGGACTCCTCTACCTTAGCATTCCTCTTGCATCGAGCGATCGGTGATCAACTAACCTGTATGTTTATCGATCAGGGATTCATGCGTAAGGGTGAACCAGAACGATTAATGCAGATATTTAACGAGCAATTCCATATTAGAGTCGAGTATGTCAACGCTAGAAAGCGATTTTTAGCGCAAGTGGCCGGTGTCACCGATCCCGAAGAAAAGCGCCGTCGTATCGGCCATGAATTTATTCAGGTGTTTGAAGAAGAATCGAATCGTTTGGGACCCTTTGATTATCTGGCCCAAGGAACTTTATATCCCGATGTGATTGAATCGGCCGATAGTAATGTGGATCCCAAAACCGGGGAAAGAGTCGCGGTTAAAATTAAAAGTCATCATAACGTTGGTGGACTGCCGAAAAATCTCCGGTTTAAATTAGTCGAACCCCTGCGAAAATTATTTAAGGATGAGGTGAGAAAATTAGGTCGATCAATCGGTCTTCCGGAAGAAATTGTTCGTCGTCAACCTTTCCCTGGCCCCGGTTTAGCGATTCGCATTTTAGGGGAAGTCACCGCAGATAAATTAAATATTTTGCGCGATGCAGATTGGGTGGTGCGCGACGAGATTAATAAGCAGGGAATGTATCACGATTTCTGGCAAGCTTTCGCGGTTTTATTGCCTGTCCGCAGTGTGGGAGTAATGGGAGATCAACGTACCTACGCTTATCCTATTGTCCTACGTTTAGTCAGCAGTGAAGACGGAATGACTGCCGATTGGTCGCGGGTTCCCTATGATTTATTGGAGACAATTTCTAATCGCATTGTCAATGAAGTTAAGGGAGTTAACCGCGTGGTTTATGATATTACTTCTAAGCCCCCCGGAACTATAGAATGGGAGTAGTATTGAATTATTGATTGATTGTTATTCCCGTCCAAATATTGGGGCGGGATTTTTGCAGAATAGACAATTGAGGAGATTAATTACTACCATGGCACAGTTAGAGATGTTGGAAGAAAGAGAAGAGGTGGATTTTGCGGAAGAAGAAGAAGATATTGAAGGAGAATCAGCAAACCAAAAAAAGCTACAACTCAAAGAAATCTCCGAGACTGTTGTTGCCAGCAGTGATTGGACTACCGCAACGATCCGCGATCAATTAATTCGAGAAAATATTCAACTTAATCCGCGCTTTCAAAGACGAGATGCTTGGAATATTACTCGTAAAAGTCGATTTATTGAATCCCTAATTCTAGGGTTTCCAGTCCCACTGATTGTCTTAGCTGCTAATAATAAGGAAAAAGGTAAATTTATCGTTCTTGATGGCAAACAACGCCTACTAACAATTTTACAGTTTTATGGTGACAGTGACACACCTAATAATAGTTTTACTTTAAAAGATTTAGAATTTTTAGATAATCTCAATGGCTGCCAATATCAAGATCTAAAAAATGACGTCAATTTAAATGATTTCTTAGACCAACTGGATAATCAAACTATCCGCACGATTGTTATCCGTAATTGGAAAACGGAGAGTTTCCTCCATAAAATTTTTCTGCGTCTCAATGTGGAAAATACCCCTTTGTCTTCTCAAGAATTAAGACAAGCATTACACCCAGGGGGTTTTATTAATTTTTTAGATGATCGAGCGATCGAAAGTCAAGCATTAAAGAAAATATTTAAATCTTCCTATCCCGATTTCCGGATGCGCGACACTGATATATTATTGCGTTATGTAGCTTTTCATTATTATTTATCCGATTATCGCGGTGATCTTAAAAAATTTCTTGATAATGCTTGTGTTTCGCTTAATGCTCGATGGGATCAAAACTCAGAAGAAATCAAAAATATTATTGATCAATTTGAAAAAGCTGTCCAGACAACGATTAATATTTTTGGAGAGAAAAACTTTTCCCGTCTCTGGCTGCCTGAATCGGCAACTTATCGAAGTCAGTTCAATCGAGCAATTTTAGATGTGATGGTTTTTTACTTTTGCGATGATCTAATGAGAGCAGCTGCCGAGACAAACAAAGAACAGGTAGAAGAAGCATTTAAAAGTTTATGTCGTACTGCCGTTGATCGATTTAAAAATGCTGTATTAATTAGTACAAATACCTGAACTTCCCCCCATACATATATACTATAATAGCCGAAAACCCTTATCCATCAATGGATGTAACCCCTTAACTTTTCTTAATGTACCCATGTAATTTGTAACATTTCTTAATGGACAAGAATTCTCTCTATTTGCTAGAA
>NZ_JADBTB010000210.1:0-42761 GCF_020246405.1 Microcystis sp. M083S1 | reverse complement strand
TTTTAGCTTTGCTTCTACGACTAGCATCTAACAATCCTCGACCCTTGGCTAAGTTAATTATAACACAGTTTACCCACAGATGGTGGAATTAAACCGATGCTCTGCGGTTGATATTCTGGTCGGATTTCATCCCCCGCAAAGGTGAGTATCTTGTCGAAAAATCTAGCGGGGGCATTCATCCGACATTTTAGGTAAAAAAATTAATTCAGCCGGTGTTACCGCTCCTTTTTCCGTGATGATAGCGGTGATTAAAGCGGCGGGAGTAACATCGAAAGCGGGGTTATAAAAGTTAACATCTCTAGGGCAAACGGTAGTTGTCCCCACCTGATAAATTTCGGCACGATCGCGCTGTTCGATCGGTATCCCCGTACCATCCTTAAGGGAAAAATCCACCGTCGATAGGGGGGCAGCCACATAAAAAGGCAGATTATGAGCTTTTGCCAGCACCGCGAGGGAATAGGTGCCGATTTTGTTAGCCGTGTCCCCATTGGCCGCAATGCGATCGGCCCCAACAATCACCGCATCGATCAGTTTTTGCTGCATACAGTGGGCCGCCATGCTATCGGTGATCACGGTGACGGGAATTCCCTCCCGCGCACATTCCCAAGCGGTTAATTTTGCCCCTTGCAACCTTGGCCGGGTTTCGTCTGCATACACTTGTATTAATCTTCCCGCCGTCCAAGCGGAACGAATTACCCCTAAAGCAGTACCATAACTGGCCGTGGCCAGGGAACCAGTGTTACAGTGGGTTAAAATTGTCAGTTTTTCTGGTTGATCTGGCAGCGCCAATAAACCATGATTACCGATCGCCCGACAGGTTTCCACGTCTTCTTTTTGGATATTGTGGGCAGTTTCCAGGAGATTTTTGGTAATTACTGCCACTTCTGGTTCACTTTCCCTGGCCACTTTTAACATTCGCTCGATCGCCCAGAATAAATTCACCGCCGTCGGCCGGGTTTGGGCTAATCGATCGGCTATTCTAGTTAAATCGGCCAGAAACTGCTCTTTCTGGTTGGTTTTAATTTCCTGCGCTCCTAAAACCATACCGTATGCAGCCGCTACCCCGATCGCTGGGGCGCCGCGGACAATCATCGTTTCGATCGCCCGGGCCATGGCTTCACTGCTGGTGATCTCAACTTCCCCATACTCCATGGGTAAACGGGTTTGATCGATCAGCCAAACTTTGTTATCTTGCCAACGCACGGGATAGATCGAGTTACTCTCGGCAGTGTTTGTGGTCATAATTAGTAATCTCCGTAATAGTTGAAAAATTGGTTTTTTTTTAAGAGGTCTAGTCCCGTGCGCTCTAGTTACTTTAAGCGAGCGAGCTTGGATTCTGGTTATAGCTAGATTAGGGTTTAATCTTATACATCCCGAATTTTATCCTTTTTATTCTTGTCTAAGTTTTTGGACTCTTTCTATCTCTTTTCTGGTCGGGTGTAGAGTTTTTTTTGCGGGTGATTCTCAAGCGTTCGGCTATTCTTGCCACTGTGGCCACACTTAACACTATACCGGTTCTTTCTAGGAATAGTTTCGATAGTTCGGCTAGAGTTGCGTCATTATTTTCCTCAATCAAATCACCAAGGGCGATCATCTGTTCTGACGTAAGTTTTAAATGACGGCCACATCGATAAGTCTTCGGTCGAATATCTCCCGTTTCTCGAGATTGCTTCAAAAGCTTTTGTACGAAACTTAAGGTTACGCAGAATCTTTTCGCTAATTGTCTTTGAGAGATGGGTTCGTTATAATAACAGTCTAGGATTTTCTGACGGAACTCTACTGGATAGGATTTCATTTTTTGTACAATTTAGCTATCGATAACATTATACTCATTGAAGACATTATGCTGCTGGGTCGATTGTACCCAGTAATCAGTAGTTCAAAAGTCAATACAAGTGCTTTAGGGTAAGGGTTTTCTGATTTTTATGCAGGAAGTTCGGGAATCAATAAAAATAATCTCCTGTCTCCTGACGGCCGACAACTGATGTTTACTTTTCCTCTTGTCTTCTTGCTGCTAATTGGTCTAAAATTTCGGCGTGAACTTGGCGAGTAATTGGATAAAAATAGGCAAGAATTAAGCTAATGATCAGAAAAAATGCCGGTAAAGGCGCAATTGCTAGGCGAATTGCTATTAAAGCACTATCCGGCTGCAGGGGAATTGCTTCTCCTGGTATTCTTGGTTTAAAACCCGATGTTTCTAGAGCAATACCGACAAAAAATAACCCCAAAGCTAAACCAATTTTTTGCAAAAGTACCATGAAAGCATAAAAAATACCTTCTCGACGTTTTCCTGTTTCTAATTCGTCTAATTCAATCACATCAGGAACCATTGACCAAGGAATTAAATAGGCCACAGATACGCCAAATCCTGCCAAAACTGCCAAAGTATACATTAAAGTTATTTCTCCTGGTTGGAGCAAAAATAAACCGATTTGGGCAATAATCCAGAATGTCATCCCTAAAAAATAGACTATCTTTTTGTCTAATTTCTGACTAACTGCTTGCCAGAAAAATAACATCACTAAAGCTGTTCCCTGTACTGCTAAAGCGACTAAACCCGATTCTGCTTCCGATAGTCTCATGTAGCTGACAACGTAGTAAACCAAAATCGAGGCGGTTAATTGTACTCCCAACCAAGCACAAAGATAGATGCCAATAACGTATAAAAAGGGACGATTACCAAAAACTATTTTTAATTGTTCTTTCAGGGGAATAGTTTCGGTATTATTATCTGCTTCTCTCTGTTTAATTGCCGCACCATCCCTGAGATGATTTTCAGTTTTACCATAGTAAATATTTAACCCAGAAACTATCCCTTCTATTCCTAATAAAATTGTAGAAATAGCGATAAAATCTCTGGGATTAACCCCAATTTTTCCTACTCCATAGACAAAGGAAAGCGCACCGATAACCATAAAAGCAATTGCCAAAACTTTTTTCCGAGCGGGATTAAGAATCGCTTTTGCTCCTCGTTCTTGTAAAACTAAAGCGCACCAAATAACTGCTATAATCGACATTAAAGCACAAACTACACCTAACAATAAAAAAGCTTTATGGAGATCGTTGGCATAGGAGGATGAGACGAGAATATAGAGAATTAATGAGAGAATGCTACCCCCGATTGAAAAGGCAAAACGAAAACTATTTAAGCGGGTTCTCTCATTATAATCATAGGTTAATTCAGGGGTGAGAGCCTGGTAGGGAAGATTGACAACCGTGTAGGTTAAATTAAAAATAATGCCGATAAAAATATAATATAAAAATAACCATAATTGGTTATTAGTCGGGATTAACCACAGTAAAAAATAGCTAATTCCGAAGGGAATCGACCCCAATAACATCCATGGTAAGCGACGACCCCAGATAGTACGAGTTCGATCGCTCCACATCCCAATGATCGGATCGTTAATAGCGTCAAAAATTCTCACCACCATCAGCACACTACCGGCTAATCCTGCCGATAATCCTGCCACATCAGTCAGGAAAAATAGCAGGTAAAATACCGAGATATTGGCAGTGATAGCCGGCCCCAAATCACCAGCACCATAGGCGATCTTTGTGGTTAAATTGAGTCTTTCAGAAGTCAAGTGAGCCATAAAAGCAATTACAGAGATTAAGTAGGTATGCACAATTATTTGTAGGATGGGTTAGCGGTAGCGTAACCCATGCGGGCGTTGGGTTTCATGCTTCAACCCAACCTACGTTCATTTTATATTTAATTCCACCCACCTACTTAAAATAAGCTTAACCGTTCTGGGGGCATTTGTAACCTTTGTCAGAGCAGTTGAGTAACTTTAATTTTTTTATCTCTAGTAATTCCCGAAAATATCCAGCGTTAAAAAGGGAAGATTCCTCGATGACACCGGGGAAAGAGAAATAGCTTTATCTTTGGCATCCGAGAAAATTCTGACTATTCTATCGCCTTGGTCAGCATTATGAGCTAAACTGACTAATATCAGTTATTTTAGCTATCAGCATCCGAATTTCCCTGATTCTGGCAGTTACACGCAAGAAGAGCCACAAGATTGTTCTTTTTCGGACTGTTAGCGGTTAGGATCTATTACTTGGGAAACGATCGAAATAGATCAAGAAAGTGTGATAGTACAGATCAAAGATCGGGGAAAATTTTTTCGCCAAACCCAAAACTTTTTGACGCTGACGTTCTATGATGCCTCATATATTCCTATTTTTAGAGATTTTTTCCCAAGAAGGTGGTATTCAATCCTATATTAAGGATGTTCTGCAAGCCTATCTCACTTTACCCGATTCTGAAGCGGCCGAGGTTTTTTTACTGCGGGATGCCCCTGATTGTCCTAATCCTTTTAAAAATCAAGGTATTACCTTTCATTACCTGAAAAATAACTCAGCAACTCTCGGACGCATCCAATTAGCCCTTAAGTTTTTAGTTTCTCTCCTCCAGAAACGTCCCCAACAGGTTTTTTGTGGTCATATAAATTTAGCCCCCCTCACCCGTCTTTACTGTCAAGCTTTAGACATACCCTACACCGTCCTCACCTACGGCAAAGAAGTCTGGGAACCTTTACCAAATTCCCAAAAACAGGCCCTGCAAGCGGCCGAATCGATCTGGACAATTAGCCGTTACAGTCGCGATCTTATGTGTAAGGCTAACGCTATCGATCCCAAAAAAGTAGCAATTCTCCCCTGTGTGGTGGATGAGGAAAAGTTTAATTTAGGTGAAAAGTCCTTGACATTAATCAAAAAATATGATATAGAAAATGCCAAAGTTTTATTAACAGTGGCCCGATTGTGGTCGGGGGATATCTATAAAGGGGTAGATGTTACCATTCGGGCCCTGCCGACAATTCTAGAGACTTATCCCGAAGTAAAATATCTAGTCATCGGACGAGGGGACGACCTCCCAAGGTTAGAAGCTTTAACCAAGCAGTTAGGAGTGGATAAACAGGTAATTTTCGCCGGTTTTGTCCCGACGGAGGAATTAGCGGACCATTATCGTTTGGCCGATGCTTACGTTATGCCTTCCCGGGAAGGGTTCGGGATTGTTTACCTAGAAGCGATGGCCTGCGGTATTCCCGTGATTTCTGGAGATGAGGACGGTTCAGCAGAGCCGCTCCAGGATGGTTTGGTGGGGTGGCGCGTTCCCTATCGAGATGCCGAAAAGGTGGCTAAAGCTTGTTTAGAAATTTTGTCAGGTCAGGATCAACGTTGTCACCCGCAATGGTTGCGTCAACAAACTCTAACTAAATTCGGGAAAAAGACTTTACGAGCAAAATTAGAGCAGTTAATCTAAATCCCTATGCTCTATGTTAGTGCGGGTTTTGAGGAGCATCCCAGAGCTGCACGGGTAGGAGACCCGTTTTACATAGATTCTCTAATTTTATCTGTGGGCTAGGCTTCTAGCCCGTCCTTCCTGTCATTCAACCAGTTTACCTAAATTACACTAAATCCGGTTATTAAAAACTGCTGATTGTCGGTATTCCTGCAAATGTAAGATGCACCAGGTCAATTTATTGCGGGGGAACCTAGGAGCGAAGGTGATAATTTCGGTCAAAGAAATAAGTAGAGGTAGAACCTCGCTTATCTGCGTTGCCAGCTATAACCTTGCAACCAGTCAAAAATATTTATATAATCCAAAACTATCTTAAACATAAAAATCAATAAAAAATGATGATTAAATACCCCTTGACTTCCCCCCCCCTTGTGATAATTTTTGCTGTGGGATATTGGCGCAAAACTAGCGTTAAATATGACCATAATTTTCTCCTATTACTGTCATCGAATCCATGAAAAAATTACTGACAATGTTAACCCCCTTGACTCTGATGGGGTTGGCCGGGGTTACTCCTGCTCAAGCGGCAATAGTAGCTGGTTGGAATCAATTTACCACTGATGGGGCATCTTACCCCAAAGCGGCGGATACGGTTGGCACGAATATAACCAGCACTGGGTTAAACACCGCCGGGATACGTCATTTATCCTCACAATTTGTAGGGTTCAATTTTGCTCTTGGCGGTCTTAATACTGCTTCAGATGGCTCAACTGGCTCATGGAATACAGGTAGCACTGTTAATACTAGCCAATACCTGGAATTTGCCGTGCAACCCGGTGCAGGTTTTCAGGTCGATTTTACTAACTTGCAACTCAATGCGAAGCGGGATGAAACGGGGCTAGATTTAGTCTTGCGCTCTAGTGTTGATGGGTTCACCAATAATTTAGGGACACAAGTTAGCCTAACAACTAGCTTTAATACCTACAGCTTTGACCTAAGCAGTTTAGCACCCCAAACCGGCCCGGTGCAGTTCCGTCTCTATGGACTGAATGCTGACTCCTTCAGTGTCTTCTTCTTTGGTGAAAACTCCGCTAATGTTGCTGGTGGTGGGTTTGTGGCTCTTAATGGGGATATTACTCCTACTGGTGGCGGTGCTGTATCAACCCCAGAACCTAGTGGTATAGTGAGTTTAATCGCTGTTGGTGCGTTGGGTGCTGCTTCTCTTCGTCGTCGGGGATAAATTATCCTTGGCAGGGGCAACTACAGAGGGTTTGCCCCGAAATGCTATCATCAATTTTAGATTTGATCACCAGTTAATCAACATTATGTCATACAAAGATATTATTACCATAGAACCGGAAAAAAGGAGCGGAAAACCTTGTATTAGAGGAATGAGAATTACTGTTTATGATGTTCTCTCCTATCTGGCTTCGGGAATGACTTATGAGGAAATTTTAGAAGATTTTCCTTACTTATAGCGGTAAGCGCTTGAGTGAGATACAGACCAAGCCTTGCCTAGCATGGTTTATAGCTCGTGACACTGTACTTCATACGACTGCACACCGCTATAACCAAGGCGGATATTTTAGCCTGTTTGAGTTATGCCGCCGAGCGTGAACGTCAAACCATTTTAGTTAACTAATGAAATTACTTTTTGATCACAATTTATCACCTCGTTTAGTTAGTCTATTAATCGAGGGGTAGCCCTGATTAATTACGGCACGGCATATAATAAAAAACGGTCTCCCTAAACCAGTTGCCAAAATCGCCGCCATGGACAGTCAATTACTCGATAAACTCGGACAATTACAAAACCTCTTACAAACCAGTGAAAAGGCTCTGATTGCCTATTCTGGGGGCGTGGATAGTACCCTAGTGGCCAAAGTGGCCTATGATTTGCTAGGGAGTCAAGCATTGGCAATTACGGCGGTTTCCCCCTCCCTACTGCCGGAAGAATTGGAAGAAGCGATCGCTCAGGCCGATTATATCGGTATTCGGCATGAATTGGTGGAAACCGAGGAAATGAATAACCCCAATTACACCAGTAATCCCGTTAATCGCTGTTATTTCTGCAAAAGTGAGCTACACGACACCCTTAAACCCCTCGCTCTCGCTCGTGGTTATTCCTACGTCATTGATGGCGTTAATGCTGATGATTTAAGGGATTATCGTCCCGGGATCCAAGCCGCTAGAGAACGCGGCGCTCGTTCACCTTTGGCGGAAATTGCTATCACAAAAAGCGAAGTTCGTCAACTATCTCGTTACTTAAATTTACCTTGGTGGGATAAACCGGCGCAACCCTGTTTAAGTTCCCGTTTTCCCTACGGGGAGGAAATTAGCCTGGAGAAATTGCAAAGAGTCGGACGGGCGGAGATTTATCTGCGAAAATTAGGTTATCGTCAATTACGGGTGCGATCGAGCGGCGATACGGCACGGATTGAATTACCGGCAGCAGAAATCCCCGACTTTATTAATCGGACAAATTTAAGCGAATTAGTCGCTGATCTGCAAAAATTAGGCTTTATCTATGTCACCCTCGATCTAGAAGGTTATCAAAGCGGCAAGCTTAATCGAGTCCTCTAGGAGGGAGGTGATGGGGGAGTGGGAATTATGAATTATGAATTATGAATTATGAATTGGGAAGTGCGGGGAATAAATCAAAATAATCTCCTGACTCCTGAATACTGGCTCCCGTCTCCTGTCTCCCGTCTCCTGATAACTGGTCACTGATAACTGATAACCGGTCACTCGATCGGATATATTAAAAAAGTGTTAAAAAGCTGGGGAGCAGACTGATGAACCTTTTTCAGGGGTTCCTAAGTCTTTATCCCTAAACCCCCAATTCCCAAGGCGAGGATAGATGAGTCAACTACAAAATGCCTTTACCCTATTCCTGAGCCTGTTGGTGGAAGCGATGCCTTTCTTGCTGCTAGGGGTGATTCTCTCTAGTATTCTTTTAATATTTGTCGATGAACGTCGCCTAGTTGCCTTGATGCCTCGAAATGCTGTTTTAGGAGCATTTGTGGGGGGATGTATTGGGTTTTTGTTCCCCGTCTGCGAGTGTGGCAATGTACCCGTGGCGCGACGTTTACTTGTGCAAGGAATGCCGAATGCAGTAGCGGTTAGTTTTCTCTTAGCAGCGCCGACAATTAACCCGATTGTTATCTGGTCCACTTGGGTAGCTTTTCGCGATCAACCGGAAATTGTTTTCTATCGAGTTATCTTTTCTTTGTTCATCGCTACGGTTATCGGTATTATCTTTAGTATCCAAAAAGATCCCCGACCGCTCCTCCAAACCTCTTTGGCAAAAAGCCTCAATTGGCAACCGCAAACACCGGAAAAAGAATCTATCCCACTACTACTACAATCCGGTTCTTTTCTGATCGGTAATTCTGGCAAAACTTTGCGCTTAGATGAAAGTTTTGCCGCTACTGCTGTCCTACCAGCAGTGCAAGCAATCCCGATGAAAAGGCGCTGGTTAACTTTTCTGGAAAACGTGGTGATGGAATTACGCGAATTAGGAGGAGTGTTAATCTTAGGAAGTGCTATAGCGGCCGGTTTACAGGTGTTTGTTCCCCGGGAATTTGTTCTTAATTTGGGTCAGGATCCGATTACTTCGATCTTGGCAATGATGCTGTTAGCGGTCATTGTTTCGATTTGTTCCACGGTTGATTCTTTTTTTGCTCTCTCCTTTGCCTCTAGTTTTACCAGTAGTTCCCTGCTGGCTTTTCTAGTGTTCGGTCCGATGATTGACCTGAAAGGTATTGGTTTAATGTTGTCTATTTTTAAACCGAGAATGTTAATTTATCTCTTTGCTTTAGCAGCGCAAATGACTTTTTTACTCACCTTGGCTCACAGTTATTTATTTTAGGTCAGTACCTGGATAGTTTTTCCCATGAATTCATCACGTCTAAAAATAATCGCCCCCCATTTTATCGATATTATTGCCCTAATCGGTTGGGGTTCATTACTATTTAAATACTGGATAACTGGACAGTTAAATTTACTGATCCATCCTAATTATTTTTTTCTGGTTCTCATCACCAGTATTGCTTTATTTATTCTGGGAATAGTCAAGCTTTGGACATTATTAAAGCAGTGGCAAAAAAAGATTAATTTAGATAGTAACGATAATCGATCGCATATTACCATTCTTCCTCAACATTTTGGCTCAGGTTTATTAGTAATAACTGCCCTTTTAGGTCTATTTATCGCCCCGCAGCCCCTCAGCAGTCAAATCGCATTACAGAGGGGAATTAGTGAATCTTTACCCCTAACTCGCGTGCAAACTCAATCCTTTGGTACTACCGTTAAACCAGAGGAAAAAAGTTTAATTGAATGGGTAAGAACTTTGAATGCTTACCCCGAACCTGATGCCTACACGGGACAACCGGTAAAAGTCACAGGTTTTGTGGTACAATTGCCGCAATTACCCGATAACTATTTATTAATTAGTCGCTTTATTCTTACCTGTTGTGCCGTGGATGCTTATCCCGTGGGTTTGCCGGTGAAACTATCAGGAAGTCGCAGTCAATATCCCAATGACACTTGGTTAGAAATCACTGGAGAAATGACCACGGAATCCTTACCCGTAGAGGTGGGAAAATCAACCACCAGAAGACAATTAGTAATTAAGGCTAAATCGGTGAAATCTATACCCACTCCTGTGGATCCCTACGGATATTAACAGTTAACTGTTATCAGTTGTTTCTAACCATCTACTATAATGATCAAGACCTTACAACTACAACCGATTGATAAATTAGCGATAACATTAATTGTATCCCTAACTTTAGTAATTGGTGGCTTAATTTGGTTAGGTAATAGCTGTGGTAATCAATGTCTTTTACAAACTGGTCCAAGAGTCAAGGAATTTAGCTGGGAAAATCGAGAAATTGGTGCGGAAGATCAAGCATTTATTATCACTTTTGATCGCCCCATGGATCATGCTAGTGTAGAAAAAAATCTAGTGATCGATCCTCCGCTGCCGGGGAAGTTTAGTTGGGCCGGAAGACGATTAGCTTATACTCTCACTTCTCCCATTCCCTACGGAGAAAAATACCATCTGCAAATTGAAGGTGCGCGGGAACAATTTCCCAGCGGTAATCGATTAGGACAAACCCTAGCAATCTTTGAAAGAGAATTTAAAAGTCGCGATCGAGCTTTTGCCTATATTGGCACTAATGGGGAAGAACAGGGAAGATTAATTTTTTATAACCTGACCGAGGAGAAAAAAACCCTCTTAACCCCCGCAGATTTGACCGTTATGGCTTTTGAATTTTACCCTGATGGTAAAAAAATCCTCTTTTCGGCCGTGGCGAAAAATCAGGGGATAGAGGGAATTCGTGAACTGCAGCTTTATCAAGTTGATAGCAGTCAATCCCCTGCAAAAATTGAGTTAGTGCTAGACAATAAAGATTATCAAAATAATCATTTTGATTTAGCTAAAGATGGGAAAACCATTGTCGTGCAGAGAATTGAGCGCCGCAATCCGATTAACTTCGATTTATGGGCAGTTAAATTGGGGGAAAAACCCCAACAATTAAACATCCAAGGCGGGGAATTTTTGATTGCACCTGATAGTAAAACTTTGGCTGTCACCCAGGGGGAAGGAATCGCACTTTTGCCTTTAAAAACCGAAACAAAACCCCTAGATTTTTTACCAAAATTTGGGCGAATTTTGAATTTTTCTGCTGATGGTACGGCTGCGGCAATGGTGAATTTTAATACTGATAATGCCAAAATGCGTTATATTCGATCGCTTTTTTATGTCAATAATCAAGGATCACAAAAACGCTTACTCAATCTACAAGGTTCGATTATAGATTGTCAATTTAATGCCACCGGGAGTGACTTGTATTGTTTGTTAACTGAGTTAGTTACTAACAGTCAAGAGTACAAAGAAAAACCCTATTTTGCTAAAATAGATGTGAAGACTGGTCAAGTGACTCCCCTACTGGAATTAGCCGATTATCGTGATATTCACATTAGTTTATCTCCCGATGGTTTGGCAATTATTTTTGATCAACTTCGCACCAGTTATGATACTAATCCGACTAATCCCTTGACTACTGACTCAGGAGAAACAATTATCAGTGGTCGTTTGTGGATGTTAATTCCTCCCCTACAAGATGGAGTGAAAGCAAGTAAATCTGATTTAATGGAATTACCTCTAGCGGGAATTCGTCCCCAGTGGATGCCATAGAATTACCATCATTAACTTAGGAATTATTTCGATGCTGTCAAACTCAGAAAAATTAGCCAAATTGCGTCAGTATTTTGCCAGTGGTTCCACTCGTTCTTATCAATTCCGTCGTCAGCAGTTAGAGAAGTTAAAACAGGCAATCATTAAATATGAAGCAGAGATATATCGAGCTTTATATAGTGATTTAAAGAAAAGTCCCGAAGATTGTTGGATTACTGAAAATGGCTTCCTTTTGGTGGAAATTAATACCGCTTTAAAAAATTTGCGCTCATGGATGCAACCCAAAACCGTTAAAACTAATCTTTTAAATTTTCCCTCCTCCAGTCAGATTATTCAGGAACCTTTAGGAGTGGTTTTAATTATTGCTGCTTGGAATTATCCCCTCCAATTGTTATTAGTGCCTTTAGTCGGTGCTATTGCTGCTGGTAACTGTGCGGTATTAAAACCGAGTGAATTTGCCTCAGCGACGGAAAAATTAGTAGTTAAAATAATTGAAGAAATATTCCCAGAAGAATATGTGTTAATTGTCTCGGGAGATGGTGCGGAAGTAATTCCGAATATGTTAGACAGTTTTACCTTTGATCATATATTTTTTACTGGCAGTACAAGGGTAGGAAAAATTATTTATCAACTAGCGGCAGCAAAGTTAATTCCCGTTACTCTAGAATTAGGGGGAAAAAGTCCCTGTGTTATCGAAGCTGATGCTAATATTTCCGTGGCAACCCGTCGCATTGCCGTGACAAAATTCTCTAATTGTGGTCAAATGTGTATCGCAGCTGATTATGTTTTGGTACATCAATCCCAGCAGGAGAATTTGATCAGAGAATTAGCTAATACTATTGTTAATTTTTTCGGTGAGAATGCCAGATTAAGTGCTGATTATGGTAAGATAATTAATGAGAAACAATTTGATCGCTTGATTGACTTGCTCCAAGATGGTGAGATTGTTTTTGGAGGCAAAACCGATCGAGAAAATTTATATATTCAACCAACTTTATTAACTAATGTTTCCCTCGATGCTCCTATTATGCAAGGAGAAATATTCGGTCCAATTTTACCGATCATTGCCTTTAGCACTTTTGAGGAAGCTTTAGCAATTATTGCTAAAAACCCTAACCCTCTAGCTTTTTATCTGTTTACTACCAAGACAAAAACCGAAAAGAAATGGTTAGAATCAGTTCAGTTTGGGGGAGGTTGTATTAATAACAATAGTTTTCATTTTACTAATCCTAGTTTACCCTTTGGTGGTCGGGGAAATAGCGGTATTGGTAGCTATCATGGTCGTTTTTCCTTTGAGAATTTTAGTCACCAAAAAGCGATTATGAAAACACCTCTTTGGTTCAATCCCGCTTTAAAATATCCGCCTTTTAAGGGTAAATTAGGCTTATTTAAGTTATTGGTTCGGTGAAAAGCTATAGTTTAGGTTAAGGCTTTTAAGAGAGCTTGAAATTTAAGCTGAATTTCTGCTAGTTCTTTTTCCGGATCGGAACCGGCAACAATACCCGCACCGGCGTATAATCGCGCTCGATCGCCTTTAATTAAGGCCGAACGAATACCAACAATAAACTCACTATTATTTTGACAATCGATCCAACCCAAAGGAGCGGCATAAAGAGAGCGATCAAAGGTTTCATAATGACGAATTTGTGCTAAAGCGATCTCGGTGGGAACCCCAGCAACAGCAGGAGTGGGGTGTAGTTGGGCAACAATTTCGAGGGGATGGATGGAGGGTTTTAGTTTGGCATGGATAGGAGTCCAGAGATGTTGAATATTGGAGAGTTTTAACAATCTAGAAGGAGAATTTTGCGGATTTAAGCCAATTTGTCGCAGTTTTTGGTTAATAAACTCACTAACGGCCCGATGTTCCCGTTGTTCTTTTTCACTAGCGAGGAGTTTATTGGCAAAGAGAGCATCTTCGATCGCATTTTCTCCCCGGGGAGCGGATCCCGCTAAAGCATCGGTGATTAATTGCCCCTGATGGACAGTTAACAAGCGTTCGGGACTAGCGCCGATAAAATGATCTCCCCGTCCATTGCCGAGGGAAAAAGTGTAGCAATCGGGATGACGCTGACGCAAATTATCGAGACAGTTTACCAGATGAAAAGGACGGGGAGAAATCACGTCAAGAGCGTGAGCAAGGACAATTTTGCTCAAATTTTGAGCCTGGATAGATTGGAGTGCATCGGCAACAGCCGCTTGAAAATTATAGGTAGGATGAATATAGTAACTACAGGAATCCTGGTGGGGATTTTGTCGGCAATTGCTCGAGTTATTTTGGATAATTTTGAGGTTATTAATAGTTTCTTCGAGGGAGTTTTCTATTTCTTTTTCGCTGGTGATTAGGAGATTGGTCAGGAAAAAATATTCCGACTGTTTTTTGATAATTTGAAACTTAGGCAGGGTTAGGGTAGCTGAGGGAAAGGGGGTAGCTATTTCCGAGTCGAAAAAAGTGAAACTACAAAAGATGCGGGGAGTAATCTCGCTATAGTTATCAATTTTGATAATTCTTTGTTGACAGTTTTCAATAAATTTTTGAGCTTTTAAAAAACGTTGTTTACCGTGGAAAGTGGCAGTAAAGGCGATTCCGTAGCCGAGAAAAGCGGTTTCTTGTTCGGGATTTTCCCAATAACAATGGGTGGGATAGCTAGGGGCAATCCGAGAGAGAATTTCTAGGGGATCAAGGGGGGAAATTTTTTGACAAAAACTAACGATCGACGGATTTCCCTTTTCTGCGGCTAACAGTTGCGGGTTGAGGATAAAGTCATAGAGGCCGCGAAGATCAGCAATCGGACTATCAGGATAGGAAAGGCGAGGAACGGCAGAAGTCATGTCAAGTTTTTTGTATTTTTTGCAAAAAAACCATGATTAATGGTATGTAATCCCCACAGATGTGGCCAGAGTCAAGGCTCTCTTTTTAACTATGATATCGGAGAAAGGGTCTTTAGGCAGAAAAGGAGCGAGATATTTGTGACGATTAACCGCGTTGGAGACAAATGAAGGCTTAAAATCTCCAGAGATGGCTATTATTTAAATGGGCAAAAAAATTAATTTAATAACTGCTACTTTACAAGTTTGTGGAAATTGCCGCCACGGGACAAGTGGGGATACATTGTTCACAAACCACACAACGGGAACGCAAAAACTTAAGACGAAAACTTTCCGGATCAAGGGTTAAAGCTTCCGTGGGACAAACTCCCGTACATAAGCCACAATCGACGCATTTTTCTTCATCAATGACGATTTCGCGACTAACTTGGGAAACGCCAATATTTTGTAATTGTAACCATTTGATCGCCGCTTCTAACTCATCGATATCTCCCGATAATTCTAATACTAATGTTCCCACTTGATTGGGGGCAACTTGGGCGCGGATAATATTAGCGGCGACGTTAAAATCCTTCGCCAGTCGATAGGTAACGGGCATATGGACGGCTTTTTTGGGAAAAGTGAGAGTAACTCGTTTTTTCATGAGGATAGGATAGGATAGGAATAATTTTTGAGAGACTATCCATGACAGCCACCACACCCACCAATAAAATCAGAAATCTGCTGCTGGCAGTAACGGCAGTTATCCTTAGTGTAGCGATTTTCTTCGGGTTTCAAACCACCGCTAGTTCTGTATCTTTGGAAGCGCAAGCGGAAAAAGCGACACCTTTCGATCTTGCCCTCAGTAATGGTAAACCCACCCTAACAGAATTTTATGCTAATTGGTGTACCAGTTGTCAGGCGATGGCCGCTGAAATTGCCGAAATTAAAAAACAATACGGTAATGCCATTAATTTTGTCATGCTCAACGTTGATAATAATAAATGGTTGCCGGAAATTCTCCGTTATCGTGTGGATGGTATTCCCCATTTTGTCTTTTTAAATAATCAAGGACAACCAGTTGCCCAAGCGATCGGAGAACAGCCAAAATCAATTTTAACTGCTAATTTAGAGGCACTTTTAACTAATTCTACCCTACCCTATGCCACCACTACGGGACAGACTTCTGATTTTAATGTCCTTGTGGGTGCTAGTCAAACCGATCCTCGCAGTCACGGCAGTCAAGTTAAGCAGTAATCAGTAATCAGTTATCAGTTATCAGTGGAAAGCTTAGGGCTGAAAGCTATCATTCAAAAGTTAACTATCAATATAGCGCTTTTCACGTTACTGAGGTATCGACAAGTTTTGCCAACAAAGGGTTTAAGTCCCTTGCCCATGCCTCATTCTGATGAAAGCTGCTATAAGTACATTTCATTGACTGAATTTTTTAACTATGGCGATTATTGTTCAACATTTGACCACAGGTAACGAATATATATTCCTAGGAGTTAGTGGGGGTGAAAGTAAGAATATTTTACCCACTAAAATGTTAGGAGATTTCTTCGCAACTGAGACTCCAGATAAATCTCGATCGCTGACGGTTTGTGACGATCAAGGACGGATTCTTTGGTTTCCCGTCACAGAAATGATCGTGGTGGAGGTAGATGGTCAAAAACCCGAAGAATTATTACCAGAAATTATCCCCCCCGAACCAATACCTTTACAATTAGATAAAGAGAATCAACCTCAGTCCCCAGAAAATCAAGGAAACATCGATGAATTTGCCGAAGATGACGATTGGATCTAAAATTAAATACCTAATTTTAGCGGGAATAATTGCCCTATTTACCATTGGCTTTAATTCCCTCTATTCTGTTTCTCAAAACTCGATCGCTTCCTTCCCCGTTGCCGAAGTTAAACCCCAATATCTTAACGATTGGACACCGGAATTAGAGGCAGAATTTCAACAAAGGGCTAAGGAAGTTATTAACCATTTTGCTCAGGCAGAAAGTTATGGCAATTTGTGGGGAGAAAACGAGAAAAGATCCTATCCTATGGCCATGTTTGATTTCTTGGCAGGAAACCGGCAAAAAGCCCTGGATTTCCTGCAACAGGATGACCCACAAACACAAGAACAAGCCCACACTGATTATATAGATTATTATTTTTCTTTTACCCTGAAAGGACAAATTAGAAAATATTTTCTTCTCGGAAAGTATCTCGATCCAGTTTATCGTCAGAGAATGTATAATGCGGCGAAAATTTGGACAGAAACCGACCCTTTACAACGGCCCCACCCTGTCCACGGTACCGGCCAAGGAACGGGTAATGATTGGAGTATAACAAGACGGGGTTTATGGGTAGATAGTCGCAATACTGATAACCTGCGGGCGATGCGCGAAACATCAGTTTATCTGATGGCCGAAGAAACCGGAAATGAAGCAACTCGTCAAATTTATAAAAGTAAAATTAAGCGTTACGTTTCAGCTTTATATAACATCGGGATGGGAGAATGGGATTCAGAAGTTTATCACGGTCACACCTTTGCTCCCTATCTCAATCTCTACGATTTTGCTCAAGATACGGAAGTTAAACAATGGGCAAAAATGACCTTAGATTGGTTATCCATGGCCGCTAGTGTTAAATATTATCGCGGCGGTTGGGGTGGCCCTGTAAAACGTGATTATGGTGGTAGTAATGGGGTAATGCGATCGGATTCTGCCCGAACTTTTTGGTTATACTTTGGTGATACCCCCGTCGCTAATAATCGCCCGGAATTAGACTCTCTTTATCTAATTACCAGTGGTTATCGTCCTCCTTTGGCAGTGATGGAATTAGCCCGAAAAAACTTTAATAAACCGGTAGAAATTCTCGCCAGTAAACCCCTGTATGAACACTGGAAACCGGGCAATAATCAAAGTCCGGGTTATTGGGAAACTCAATTTATTGGGGCTAGTTATCAAATGGGTAGTCTGGCGGGAACTTTCCCTGATGGCGATGTGGCCCCGTTTAAATTAATGGCCTTTAATCAACACAAAGGTGTGGATTTTTTTGTGGCTAACACCGGCAAAAATGGCGTAAAACCGGGCAAAAATCCCGGGGATGAAATCGGACAATATCGCAATCTTTTAATCTGGTTACGACCAGCAGATCAAGCTTTTTTCTGGCAATTACCGAAAACTGCCAAGGTAGAAAAAGATAATAATATCTGGTTTATTCAATTAGAAAAAACTTGGTTAGCCCTGAGATTAATAAATCTTTCTTCTCCTGAAATGATCGAGATTCCTAATTCCCCTTATCCCGATGATAATACTTACCAAGCTTTACCCACAGGTAACAATTATGCGGGTTTTGCTCTGGAAGTGGGGGAAGCGGCAACCCAGGGTAGTTATGAGAATTTCAAGAGCATATTTAAGCAAAAAAGTCAAGTAAATTTAACTCAAATTAACCAAGGCAGCCTCTTATTTAAAGGCAGTCAGGGACAGAGTTTACAATTTACCTATAATCAAGTCAATTTACTGCCGATGTTAATTCGTAACGGTCAAAAGCACGATTGGTCAAAAAATTTCGCCCTTTATAACAGTTTAAGTCGAGATAACTCTCCCGTTTCTTTGGGATGGAAAGAGGGCAAATTAACCGTCAAAGCAGGGAAATATCAATTTTCTAATGCTTTGATTCTGTCTTCTCCTTAAGTTAGATATTCTGGACTATTTATGAGGATTGCTGGATAAATCTAAAAACCTTTTTGGCTAATACTTTTAGACTTTTTGTCAATCAAAAAGTACCAGTTCTGGGAGTGATCGGGGGAAAATTAAGGTACTTTTTCTCTGAAAATTAGGTAATTGATCAGATGAGAATCTGTAAAAACCTACACCCCACACCCCACACCCTGTCCCCACGAAAAACTTTTTCAGCAGACCCTGTTTATGAGGATTGATCAGACCATTTGCGCTTGATTTAAGAATTCTTGCAATTCTTCTCCTTCGATTACTTCGGTGGTCAAAAGATTAGCAGTAATGGACTCTAATAAATTGCGGTTGTGACTGAGAATTGCTAGGGCTTTTTGGTAACTAGCGTCGATAATTTGTTTAACTTCTTCATCGATCGCTTTGGCCGTATTTTCCCCGATCGAACGGCGGGGACTACCCTGATTATTACCTAAAAAATTAGCCTGTCCTGTTTTATCGTAGGCTAGGGGTCCCAGGGATTTACTCATACCATACATTGTCACCATTCTTTCAGCAATATCCGTCGCCCTTTGTAAATCATCGGAAGCGCCATTAGTGACACTGCCAAAGATTAATTCTTCGGCTGCCCGACCGCCCAATAACATAGTAATTTGTTCTTTAAATTCGGTTTCTGTCATCAAAAAACGGTCTTCCGTGGGAATTTTCAGGGTATAACCCAAAGCGGATAAACCCCGGGGAACGATAGAAATTTTCTCGACGCAACCCCCCCCCGGCATGACAGCACCAACTAAAGCATGGCCAACTTCGTGATAAGCGACGATTTTCTTTTCTTTTTCCGATAAAACCCGACTTTTCTTTTCTAAACCAGCGATAACTCTTTCTATCGCCTCTTTAAAATCAATTTGACTGACTTTTTCCCGATTATTGCGGGCAGCCAAGAGAGCGGCCTCATTGACGAGGTTGGCTAAATCGGCACCGGCAAAACCGGGGGTTTGGGTGGCGATCGCTTTGAGGTTAACATCTTCACCCATCTGGACTCGTTGGGCGTATATTTGCAAAATTGCCAATCTTCCCGCTAAATCGGGACGATCCACCAAAACTTGGCGATCAAAGCGCCCCGGACGCAATAAAGCGGCATCAAGAGTCTCTGGGCGATTGGTGGCGGCTAAAACGATGACAACGGCCTCTTTGGGGCTAAAACCGTCCATTTCCGTCAAAAGTTGGTTTAAAGTCTGCTCGCGCTCATCATTGCTGCCGCTAGTTCCCGATCCCGAACTTCTCGATTTACCGATCGCGTCCAATTCATCAATAAAAATGATGCTAGGGGCATTTTTCTTCGCTTGGGCAAATAGATCCCGCACCCGGGCTGCCCCGGTCCCGACAAATAATTCCACGAATTCCGAGGCCGAAATGCTAAAAAAAGTCACTCCCGCTTCTCCCGCGACCGCTTTTGCTAAGAGAGTTTTTCCCGTCCCCGGCGGTCCGACTAAGAGAACACCCTTAGGAATACGCGCCCCAATTTTATTAAAGCGCTCGGCATCCTTGAGAAATTCGACAATTTCCTTTAACTCGGTTTTTGCTTCCTCGGCCCCGGCCACATCACTGAAGGTAATCGGATATTTTTCGTCGTCTCCGTAAACTTTAGCGAGATTTTTATTAAAAAGCAGCGATTTACGCGTGTCATCGTTGCGATAGAACAGAAACTGCATGGCGGCGACTAAAATTAAGGGAGGAACCACCCAAGCGAGGAGAGTGCTGATCCAACTGTTTTCGGCTACGGGAATCGCCTCGAAGATTACGCCTTTTTGCTGTAATAGTTGGGGTAATTGGGGGTTATAAACTGGAATCGTGGACAAGACTCGTCCGGAGACTAGATTACTGCTTGGTTTGCTGGCCAGAGAACTAGAATCACTGTGAAAGGGATTACTTGATTCTGGGGGATTAACGGGGGGATTACCCGGAATAGCCAGGGATTCTAAAGGATTTTTTAATTGATAATAGATGACTTGATTGCCAATTCTGACCCTACTGATGTCGCCCCGTTCCACTTTATTGATAAATTCGCTGTAGGGTTCGAGGGGAATATTGGATAATTCTGAGGGACGAGGGATAAGAAAATAGCCTAAAGCGGCAACACCAGAACAAATGATCAGGATTTTGCCTAACAGAGGCAAACCCGACCAGGAAAATTGATTATCTTCTTGATTAGTCATAATTTTTAGGGTGGGTGAGAGTGAAAATGCAAAGTTTATACTAACAATTCCCTATCTCGATCGCCTTACCGATGGGATAGGATAGAGGATGGAATACTTGGTAGCGAGCGAGCGACAAACGAGAGAAATCCCATGAATTTAGTTAGCTTAGAGAACTTTCTCGATAACACTTCTTTTTTAGTCCTGTTTTTAACCATGCTGGTTTATTGGGCTGGGGCAGCCTTTCCTAGCATACCTTTGTTGCCGGGCCTGGGCAGCACGGGAGTGGCCATCGCTAACCTCTGTATCGCCGCTTTATTGGGAGCGCGTTGGTTAGAAGCGGGTTATTTCCCCATTAGCAATCTTTACGAATCTTTATTCTTTCTCGCTTGGGGTGTAACTGCGGTTCATTTAATTGCTGAGTACACTAGCCGCAGTCGCCTGGTGGGGGTGGTGACGACTCCTGTAGCCATGGGGATTACCGCTTTTGCCACTTTGTCTTTACCAGGAGAAATGCAAACTTCGGCACCCTTGGTTCCGGCTTTAAAATCGAATTGGTTGATGATGCACGTTAGCGTCATGATGTTAAGTTATGCTGCTTTGATGGTGGGTTCCCTGATGGCGATCGCTTTTCTGATCGTTACTAGAGGTCAAAATATCGAGTTAAAAGGCAGTTCCGTGGGTACGGGAGCCTATCGTCTGCAAAATAAGTTATCTACCACTCTTTCGGCTCCAATTTTCGTGGAAACGGCTAACGGTGGCACAACCGCCCTTTTAACTCCCACCTTAACAGCGATGGCGACTCTTTCGCCCCAACGTCTTAGCTTGGCGGAAACCCTCGATAATATCAGTTATCGGGTCATTGGTCTCGGTTTCCCCCTTCTCACCATCGGTATCATCGCCGGGGCGGTTTGGGCCAATGAAGCTTGGGGTTCCTATTGGAGTTGGGATCCAAAAGAAACTTGGGCGCTAATCACTTGGTTAGTTTTTGCTGCTTATCTCCATGCCCGCATTACCCGGGGATGGCAGGGAAGAAAACCGGCTATTCTAGCGGCGAGTGGTTTTGTTGTGGTTTGGGTATGTTATTTAGGGGTGAATCTTTTAGGTAAAGGTCTTCATTCCTACGGTTGGTTTTTCTAAATCAGTTATAGGGGTGGGTTGGTAAACCTGCCCCTCCTGACTTGAAAGAGGGTGTAGGAATTATAAATTATGAATTATGAATTATAAATTATGAATTATGAATTATGAATTGGGGTGTGGGGTGTGGGGAGTTTTCTCAGTGAACTGATAACTGATAACTGATAACTGATAACTGTCTCCTAACCCCACCAAGAAACTTTTTCAGTAAACCATAAATAATTACAACTTTTCAAAAATTATAAAAAATGATCGAGCAGAAAACTACTATTAAAAATCTGGCTTTAATTGCCGGTGTGCATGGCAATGAACTAACTCCCGCTTATTTGGTTAAATACCTGCAAAACTCAGCTAATCTCCTGGCCCGCAGCAGTTTTCAATCCCACACTCTCATCGCCAATCCCTTGGCCCTAAAGCAACGGGTTAGATATGTCGATACGGATTTAAATCGTTGTTTTAACCGAGCAGATTTAGCCAATCCTAATTATCGGCAACACGAGCAACTAATAGCGAAATATATCTATCAACAAATCCAAGAAAAATCCATTGATTTATTAATAGATATTCACAGCACCACATCTAACATGATGCTGGCGATTATTTATTCTAACCCCCATCCTTGGCTATTAAAACTCTTTACCTATCTGACTAAAATTAATCCTGAGGTGCGCTTAATTTATCATCCCGTCAGCGAGGAAGAAAATCATTTTCTTAAAGGAATTTGTCCCCTAGCTTTTACCCTAGAAATCGGTCCGGTTAACCATGGTGTCATCTGTCCCTATCTTTTTCGTCAAACCGAAACACTCATCTATCAAATCCTAGACTATATCGAACAGGAAAATTATCTCGCTGCCCATCTCGATACTTTCGGCGAATCCCTAACAGTTTACCAACGTTTAGGCTCGATCGATTATCCTAGGGATGAACAGGGTGAAATTAAAGCCATGTTACATCCTCAGATTCTCCAACGAGATTATCAGGCAATTCAACCCAATCAACCGATTTTTCTAGGATTTGATGGTCAGGAAATTATCTATCGTGGGGAATCTACATTATATCCTATCTTTGTTGGAGAATCTTCCTATAAAGAAAAAGGAATCGCCCTTTGTTGGACAGCAAAAAAACAAATCGATATTAATTAGTACCTCCACAGCAGTTTTCCTGACAAAAAACAGGTCTAAATAAGGGAAAAGCCAACATGACCTTTACTTCTGATTCTCTTTTAGCTGAACGTTACCAACTGCAACAACGCCTAGGCAATACCGCTATCGGTCGTCAAACCTGGTTAGCTACTGATCTATTATCCCAAGAATCGGTAATTATTAAACTCCTCGCTTTTAGTCCCCAGATGGAGTGGGAAGAATTAAAATTATTTGAACGGGAGGCAGCCGTCTTAGCTTCTCTCCATCATCCCCGTATTCCCCGCTATCGCGATTATTTTTCCCTCGATAAAAATCAAGGTGACGGGATTCCTTGGTTTGTGCTTGTACAAGATTATATACCGGGAGAATCTCTAAGCGATCGCTTAGAAAGGGGGCAACGTTTCACCGCTACGGTAATTCGAACTATTGCCCAAGAAGTTCTCGAAATTCTCATCTATTTGCAGGAATTATCGCCCCCAGTATTACATCGAGATATTAAACCTAGTAATTTAATTATTAACTCGGAAAATAACGTTTATTTAGTAGATTTTGGCGCAGTCCAGTCCCGCGGTGCAGTAACAGGAGTTACTTTTACCGTGGTGGGGACGAGTGGTTATGCACCCCTAGAACAATTTTGGGGCCGGGCGGTTCCCAGTTCTGATTTATATGCCTTGGGCATGACTTTAATTCATTTATTGACGGGAATTGTCCCGATAGAACTGCCCCACCGCGACTCTAAAATTCAATTTCGCCAACTGGTGACAATCGATGATGATTTAATCGATTGGTTAGAAACTATGACCGATGTAGCGGTAGAAAAGCGGTTTAAAAGTGCCAGAGAAGCCCTGAAATTTCTCCAACATCCCTACTATCGCCAAGCCTCAAGTTTAATTGATCCTAAGAAATTACCAAAACCTCCCCACAGTTCCATCCGTATCGCTAAACATAAGGATAATTTAGAGATTAATTTACCCCCAAAAATTAAGCTACCTTCCGATGCGCCTACTCTCTGGTCTTTGGCGATTTTCCTTACTATCACTGTCTTTATCTCCCCAATTATTACCTTTATTATAGCTCTGATTGGTTTTATTTTTTTGCGGGAGATGCAGTTAATTCTTACCCCTCAAGAAGTTTTAATTAAATATAAACTCTTCAATTTTATCTACCAAAAATTTGCTTTCAAAACTCAAGACTTATGGGGTATTTTTCTTCATAGCAATGGTACAGAAGCTAACTATCAGATTCGTCTGCGGACGGCTAAAAATTATTATCTTATCGGTCAGAATCTCCGCGAGGATGAATGTCTCTGGTTAGGACAGGAAATCCAAGATTGGTTAAATTTTATTAAATACAGTGTTTCTCATCAAGAGGAAGTGTAACCTGACACGGTATTATCTCCTGACTTGAAAGAGGGTGTAGGGTGTGGGGTGTGGGGTGTAGGGAAGGAAACCTCTTTCATCTGTGGGGGTGAAAATTTTTTCATCGGGACTGACTCCCCAAAAGGAGAACTTTGTACCTCACCATTAAGATAAATGAAAATCAATTCAAGAAATCTTGGGAATTAGTCGGTAGGCATTTTCCCTTTTTTAACCTTAATCTTGCAGAGATTACCCTATCTTGATAGAATAATAACTGATTTACATTTTCTTGGATACAGGACGGCAATTATTAAATCGGATTAGGAATTACAAAAAATCAGCCATGAAATGTTAGTTATTAGTGGAGAATAAAAATGATATCTGAAATTTACCAAAAAGTCAGCTTGTTAGTTTTGTATCAAGGGGTTTTTGATAATGCTATTGGCCAGGCATTTATTACCCTATTATCTACGGATAATATCGCCGATTTTCTAAAAGCATATGGTCAATGGTTTCAAGCTTTAGCATCTAAAAATATTAGTTGGAATGATTTTCTAGTCGAACAAATTTTATTAGATGACAATCCCTTTAGTCAACAGGTACAGAAAAAAAGTGTTTGGGAGTTACCCGAATCTTTAATTAATGGCGTGAAACAGGATTTATCTATCCTCCAATCTCTCTATAATTCTAGCATTTATAGCCTCAGCAATTCGACAATTTTTGAACGAATTAAATTTCTCAGTTTCCCCGCTTGGGAAGTGGACAATAAATTAGAAAGTTTTCTACATTCTGGTTTAGATTGGACGGAATTAGTCGAAGATCTAGCCGATTATTATCGCGAATGTGGTACAGGAATTTTTGCCCGTTATCAAGCTTTAAGGTGGCAAGAAAACCGATTACAAGGGATTACTCATCCCGATCCCGTGCAGATTCAAGAAATAGTCGGTTATGAAATGGCCAAGGAAACCTTGATTAAAAACACTGAGTTTTTATTGGCAGGTTATCCCGCTTTAAATGTCTTACTCTATGGCAGCCGTGGTTCGGGAAAATCTTCTCTAGTCAAGGGATTATTGCAAAAATATCATAGTCAGGGATTGCGCTTAATTGAAGTGGCAAAATCGCAATTAAAAGACCTACCATTAATTATTGAAATTCTGCGAGATTTACCACAGAAATTTATTATCTTTGTCGATGATTTATCCTTTGAAGAAGACGATGAAGCTTTTAAAGCTTTAAAGGTTGTTTTAGAGGGAAGCATCACCGCTAGACCGAAAAATGTCGTAGTTTATGCCACTTCTAATCGCCGACATTTAGTCAGAGAATTTTTCGCCGATCGACCACAACCAAAAGATAGTGATGAAGTGCATAATTGGGACACAGTACAAGAAAAATTATCCTTTAGTGATCGCTTTGGTTTAACCCTAACTTTTGAACCCGCTAATCAAGAAAAGTATTTGAAAATAGTGCGTCATTTAGCAAGTTTAGCTAAATTAGAAATTAGCCTAGAAGACCTAGAATTTCGTGCCAAACAATGGGCAACCCAACATAATGGGCGATCGGGAAGAACTGCTAGACAATTTATTGATTTTCTACAGGGGGAATTAGGATTAAACAGGTAGCATTAATTGTGTTATCATTAAATAAAAGAAGCTCTGATCTAGAAAAATGTTGACTTCATCGTCTCCCAAAACCCTCCGCTTAGAAGCATATCGTAATTTAGAAACTAGCGCAGAAACTAAACACGAATATCACGACGGGGAAATTATCGAGATGACAGGGGGAAGCATCAATCATAATAGTATTCTCATTAATCTTATTGTCCTGCTAAAATTAGCTTTAAGAGGAACTAATTATCGTCTTCAATCTAGCGATCTACGTCTATGGATACCCCAATATAATCGCGGTTTATACCCAGATTTAATGATCATTGCCGGGGAACCATTATTGAGTGATAATCGCAACGATGAAATTTTAAATCCCTGCCTAATTATCGAGGTTTTATCTCCTTCCACCTCTAGTTATGATCGGGGTGATAAATTTCGTTATTATCGTTCTATACCCCAATTAAACCAATATCTTCTCGTCAGTCAAGGGGAGATACTAATAGAATCCTATAGCAAAACCTCAGAGAATAATTGGTTACTGCAAGAATACACCCCAGCCAGGGGAATTATATCCCTAGATTCTTTAGGAATTAGCTTAAATCTTGCTGATATTTACGAAGGAATTGATTTTAATTGAGGAATAATTTATGAATGATAACCTTTTTTTCTGTGATCTAGGTTATAATCAGGAGGATTAAAAATTCTGTGACAGAGAAAATGCTAACTCGATCTCCTACCAAAACCCTCAGCTTAGAAGAATATCGTAATTTAGAAACCATAGCCGAGGTTAAACACGAATATCACGACGGAGAAATTATCGAGATGACAGGGGGAAGCATCAATCATAATCGACTGGTACGCAATTTAATTCGCTTGTTAGACAATGCTTTAAGGAAAACTATTTATGAAGTCTTTCCCAGTGATTTGCGACTATGGATACCCCAATATAATCGCGGTTTATACCCAGATTTAATGATCATTGCCGGGGAACCATTATTGAGTGATAATCGCAACGATGAAATTTTAAATCCCTGCCTAATTATAGAGGTTTTATCTCCTTCCACCTCTAGTTATGATCGGGGTGATAAATTTCGTTATTATCGTTCTATACCCCAATTAAACCAATATCTTCTCGTCAGTCAAGGGGAGATACTAATAGAATCCTATAGCAAAACATCAGACAATAATTGGTTACTGCAAGAATACACCCCAGCCAGGGGAATTATATCCCTAGATTCTTTAGGAATTAGCTTAAATCTTGTCGATATTTACGAAGGAGTTGATTTTAATCTCAAATCCTAACTTTAGCTATCTTTTAAGAAGACGTACTAAAAATAATTTTACCATCTTTTACCGCCACTAAACGCAAAGTTAAGGGGCCAGCCGTATTAGTTTTACTAGCAGCAATTGCCTCAAGTGTCTCGATAGAATTACCCGACTTTTTCACTTGACCAATAAAGTTAACTACCGTAGTTAATAACCCATCTTCCACTTGAATTGACCCTAAAACTCCCGCACTTCTAGCGCGAAATTGAGCCGAAGCTAAGAGTAAATCTAAACGCTTTTGTAGGTCTTCTTCCGTCATATTTTGGGGATCAATGGAAACGGCAGCGATTACCTGTTTCTCCTCAAAAACTCTTTGATTGGGAACCACATCAGCAAAGACACGAATCTCGCTTTCTCCTAAGACATAATTACCTGCGGAAAGGATTCTCACCACATATTCTTTACCGTCCTGTAATTGTTGACTTAACTGTTCTACCTGTGCTTTTGTGATCTTAACTAAACGCTGGTCAAAATTAGGCTGATTCGGTTGGGTGGCACGGATAGCATTTATATTCGCTTCTCGCAATAACTTATCAATAACAGCGACAATAGCTTGGGGATCAACAATACGAAAAGCTCCAAAAGATAACACCTGTCCGCGGAAAATAGCGATTTGTTTTTCCCGCAATTCTTGATAGGTTTGATAGTATTGTTCTAAAACTTCTACTTCCCGCTTAAGAAAAGCCATTTGGGTTTCTAAATCTTTTAATTTTCCCCCGCGCTGTTCCAAAGCTAAATTTTTATCCACAATCGATCGATCGAGTTCTCCAATACGTTGATCCCGGCGATCAATTTCTAGCTGTAGGGTTTTTTGTTGGGTTTCCAACTGTTGAAGTCGCGCTTGTCTGGTTGTTAATAACTTTTGTTGATTAGCTAACTCTTTATCTCTAACTTGAACTGTGGTTTGTAGTTGATTTATCTGACTAGAAAGAATTGATTTTTGTTGGGACAATTGATCCCGTTGACTGATTAACTGTGCCTTTTGATTAGTTAAAATAACTCGTTCATTATTTAAATTAGCCACTTCCTTACGAAACTTTTCCAACTGTCCCGAAACTAACCGCAAACGTTGACGAGAAGCTTGATAATTTTTGTTAAGAACCTCTAGACGTTTCTGCACGGCTATCTGTTCACTTTTAGCCGTTTTTAACGCTTTTTCCACCTGATTTTTTTGCTCGGTGGTTTTTCTTACCTGTCTTTCCAAATCCTTAATAGCAGCACGACGTTCATTTAACAGGCGATCCAGTTCAAAAACTCCTTGACGCAGGGATTTACTAGAAGCAAACAAGACAATTAAAGTGGAACCGGCGATCAAAATTCCCGTTACAATCGTCATCAAAGTTGCGGTTTGTTTCGGACGCAGATTAAATAAACGCATCCTTTTCTTACCGATACGGCTACCTATACGATCGCCAATCACCGCTATCAGACCACCTAAAACCACGATGGCCAAAACCAAAATATAAGCGCTAGTCATCCAGAATTTAAGTAAATTGTTGACTGAGAGCGACGGGATTATGGACGGTAATTTTCTTCTTGTAAATTGAGACCATTTCTTGATCCCGCAGCTCTCCCAATAAACGGGTGACAGTGACGCGGGTAGAACCGATCGCCTCTGCGATCGCTTGGTGAGACAATTTTAGGTCAACCCGGATACCATCGGTGGTGGGAACCCCAAAATCACGACAGAGAATCAATAAAAAACTGACCAAACGTGAACCCATATCCCGGTGAGCCAAGGTTTCGATCATCATTTCCGTTTGCAGAATCCGCGAGGACAACCCCTGCAGCATCAACATTGATAAATCGGGATTATTGCGGAGGGACCTTTCTACCTGATCGATCGGGGCCGAGAGTAATTCTACCGGAGTAAAAGCCACGGCATGATAAAAACGATCTGATCGCTGGCCGGTGAGTAAGGATAGCACACCAAAGACGCTATTTTCCCGCAGTAGAGCCACGGTAATTTCCTCTCCCGCTTCATAGACTCGCGATAACTTAACGGCTCCTTTCAGCAAAAAATAGACTCTTTCGGCGGGATCTCCCGGGAAAAAGATCGTTTTGCCACGCTCGAACAACTCCACCACCGGGGGGAAATTGCCGCTGCCGATTCGACGGAACACATCTGCTAGGGGTTTATCTTGTATTAATGATAAGTCCATCTCACATCCAAAAAAGGGGAAAATTGTTTTTATTATCCAACGAGTGTCACCTCTATTAAACACAACCGCTCGCTAAACTGGGAAAAGTTTTGGGCGCTTTTTGCCAGACAATGGGGGAGGGGTGATCATTGCTGCCCCGTTATCTGTATCCCTATTATACCGAATCTCGCTGGGGTCGGCTATTGGGGAGATTTTTGTAAGAGAAACGAGAACTATGTTAGATTTAACGGGAAAAAACGCCCTAGTGACGGGAATTGCCAATAATCGCTCGATCGCTTGGGGAATTGCCCAACAACTCCATCAAGCTGGTGCAAATATCGGTGTCACCTATCTCCCCGACGAAAAAGGCCGCTTTGAGAAAAAAGTGCGAGAATTGGCCGATGAACTTAATCCCGCTTTTTATGTCCCCTGCGATGTCCAAAATGACCAACAGGTAGAAGATACTTTCGCTACAGTGGCGGAAAAATGGGGCAAACTGGATATTTTGATTCACTGTCTCGCTTTTGCCGATAAAGAGGGTTTAACGGGCGATTTTACCGCCATCCCTCGGGAAGCTTTCACTAAATCCCTAGATATTAGCACTTTTTCCCTAACCCGTCTAGCTCGATCGGCTAAACCTTTGATGACGGAAGGGGGAAGTATTATCACTCTTACCTATCTCGGTGGTGTCAAGGTAATTCCTAACTATAATTTAATGGGGGTGGCAAAAGCTGGTTTAGAAATGAGTGTTCGCTATTTAGCCGCCGAATTAGGTGGTCAAAAGATCCGAGTTAATGGTATTTCTGCCGGTCCAATTCGCACCTTGGCATCTTCGGCCGTGGGGGGAATTCTTGATATGATCCATCATGTGGAAGAAATCGCTCCTTTACATCGCACGGTGACACAAATTGAGGTGGGAAATACGGCCGCTTTTTTAGCCAGTGATCTTGCTAGTGGTATTACCGGACAGATTATTTATGTAGATTCCGGTTACGAAATTATGGGAATGTAGTTTTAAGTAGGTAGGTGTTAAAAATCATCAGCACCCCCCTTATTAAGGGTAGTAGGGTTGATTCATGAATCAACCCTACAATGAATCAACCCTAGGATCAAGGAGGGATCAGCGCCCCCCTTATTAAGGGGGGATCAAGGGGGGATCAGCGCCCCCCTTATTAAGGGGGGATCAAGGGGGGATCAGCGCCCCCCTTATTAAGGGGGGATCAAGGAGGGATCAGCGCCCCCCTTATTAAGGGGGGATCAAGGGGGGATCAGCGCCCCCCTTATTAAGGGGGGATCAAGGGGGGATCAAAACCTTCTCAACAGGATTTAGTATAACTTTTGGATATGGATAAAGCTGGCATTTCTATTACTTCGCTTCAAATAATTTCCAAATCTCTTGAATAGAAATAAAGATACCGAGAACAGCAGCTAACAAAATAAGGATTTGACTATCCGAGCCAAGGCAATTCTGAAAATCTTCATCAGTTAACACTTTATGGACGACCTTAGACATTGCCAATACAGCCGATAAACTTAACCCAGAAACAAAAAGAATTTCTAGATAAGATTTATTGTTTCCCCGTCTTGGCTGTTTTTTTGTAACCACTGCCACGCTTGCGGTAATAACCAAGGTTCCGATTAACAAAAGAAAGTTTTCAATGTTAACAATCTTCATCAAAAATTTATGCTGATTTTGCTTTCCTAAAAGTAATATACCATCCGCAGCCGGCCGCTAATATCGCACCAATAACCGCGCCATAAACTCCCGCAATCGATCCCCCTAGGGCTGCACCTCCCACCGTTACCACCATCAGGCGATCGGCTTTATCCCAAAATCGAGGGGAATCAGCACCCTCGCGATCAAGGGGGATCCCCCCGCCTGTCGGCACCCCCCTTATCAAGGGGGGCAGGGGGGATCCTGGATCAAGGGGGATCCCCCCGCCTGTCGGCACCCCCCTTATCAAGGGGGGCAGGGGGGATCCAGCTAATTTTTGGGCAGTTTTTACCCAATCTTGGCTAGGAATAACATCATTAATAAATAGGGACTCGAAATCTAAACTATCGGGAAAAGTGACGCTTAAACTTTTGGTGCGTTCTTGGTTAGCATAGGCTGCGTCTAACTCTTCGATCGCTTTTTTATAAGCTTTTTCTAGGGGGGGAAAATCCTTGACAAGTTGCCGCAATTGTGTTGCTGCCTGGGGTTGTTCTTCCCTTAATAATCGTTCAATTTCTTTGAGCGATCGCTGTAGATATTCTGGCAAGGGTTCAGTCTGCTGTGCGAGGGCGATTAGCAGCGCTTCAAGATCGATAATTGTTTTGGGAATTTCCATAAGTTAGTCCTGTCCAGTCAGGGTATAGGCCGCCCAATGGTAAGGATCACTATATTCTGTTAGTTGATCTAGCCCTATTGTACTGCCTTCCTTCAAAGTATTCGCCGCCCTCACCTCCAGTCGATCGACCCCTTCCCTTAGGTCGGGAAGTTGTCCAAGTTGCTCGATCCAGTTAGCTATTTGCTGCCAAGTGATATTTTTTAACCAATTTTGTGTATTTTTCAAAGCTAGGGACGGAGATTCACCCGCTAATAATCTTTGATAAAAGTTAATCATAAACCAAGCACTAGAAATCTCCTTCACCGGCCAGAGGGTACTGACCACATTAGTCGCACCGGCTGCCAAGAAAGCACTGACGAGGCCGACGTATTCGGTGGTAATGCCATCCTTACCGGTGAGAGCGGTTTCACAGGCAGCCAGACAGACGAGACGGTAACTAGAGAGGTTGAGCTTGTTGATATCCCGGACGGTCAATAAACCATCGCTAAGGGCGATCGCAGACTCCTGGGGACGAAAAGAGTCATAAAAGCCGTGACCAGTGAAATGAAAGGTTTTATGGGCATTTTCGAGGGCTTTGCGGACGTTTTCGCGTGATGCCTTTTTCGGGCTAATTCTCTGGCTCGGTTGCAGGATATGGCTAATAATCGCTGATTCCAGTTGGGCGAAATCCATGGGTTTTTGTTCCGTTTTGGGGTCTTCGACGCTGAGGAGGGGAGAATAGGAGAAATCGCTGGACTGGGGACGCAAACCGACCTGAGCAGAGGGGAGATAGGTGGCGGTGTATTTTTCGGGGAAGAGGGTATGTAGGGGGAAGCGGTGCAGATCCCGGTGGGGGATGAGAATCAGGGAATCAACGGAAACCGGCAAAGGTTCGAGAATTTTATCGATCTGTAAAATCCGCTTTAATTGGGCAAAACGGCTGTTAAGTGACAATCTCCAGGGGTGATTTTGTTTATTCTCGGTTTCTTTTTTACTGGCATAGTCAAGGTATTGTTTATCCCATTCAGTTAACCAAGTCCGAAACTGTCGCGCTGGTTGACGGCGTTGTTCTGGCTCTAGAATGACGGGATCAGCCTCTGGGGTGATAATAAAGGTGGTGAGATTGTCCTCGCTGAGATACCAGTAAATAATCGCCTTATTCGGACTGGTCAGGCTTTGGATAGTGGCATAATCGGGACTGGTGGGGTTTTCTTGCCAACTATCGAGAATCCAAGTCAAACAACGATTTTTATAAAATTCTGCCTGTTCAATTGCGTCTAGAGGATGATTTTCCTCGATCAGTAAATCGATTTCTAGGTGACTAAAACTGCTGAATTTTGCCTCAAAAGCCGGTTTATCGCGTTTCTGGGCGCGTAGTCGGGTGAAAAGGTGGCGCCCCTGTTGTTGATAGAATCGCGCTTCAGGGATTTCCTGTAGGGAAAGATGAGCGCGGATCAATCCTTGCAGAATTTCTAAATGATCTTCGGGGAAGTCTTTTTCGGTGAGAATCGGTAAAGCGATTTGATAATGTCGGATTGCTTCGCGCCAATAGGGACTAGCATTCTCTTTATACTGGGAATGTCCCAGATAAGCTTCCCCTAGATAGCGATAAATTTGCCCCCACGGAGGCGATCCTTGAATGAGGTGGGGAAGTGCCTCCCGGAGGGCGAAAATATGGGGTTCTCGGTCATTAAGGGCTACTATCGGTTTACGGTAAATGAGAGCTTCTAGACTAGGAGTAGAAATACGATTTTTACTCAGAGAACAAACGGCCCCCCCTCGGCCGTACCAAGCTTCATGCTTATCGGGTTTAATTTCTAAAGCTCGATCGTAGGATGCGATCGCTTGTTCAAATCTGCCTAAATTACCTAACGCAACCCCTCGGTTGTTCCAAGCATAATAGTAATCGGGTTTAATTTCTAAAGCTCGATCGTAGGATGCGATCGCTTCTTCAAATCTGCCTAAATTATCTAACGCAATCCCTCGCTTGTTCCAAGCATAATAGTCATCGGGTTTAATTTCTAAAGCTCGATCGTAGGATGCGATCGCTTCTTCCAATCTGCCTAAATCAGCTAACGCATTCCCTCGGTTGTTCCAAGCTTGATGTAAATCGGGTTTAAATTCTAAAGCTCGATCGCAGGATGCGATCGCTTCTTCAAATCTGCCTAAATTAGCTAACGCATTCCCTCGGTTGTTCCAAGCTTCATGCTTATCGGGTTTAATTTCTAAAGCTCGATCGTAGGATGCGATCGCGTCTTCAAATCTGCCTAAATCATCTAACGCACTCCCTCGGTTGTCCCAAGCTTGATGGTAATCGGGTTTAAATTCTAAAGCTCGATCGTAGGATGCGATCGCTTGTTCAAATCTGCCTAAATTACCTAACGCAACCCCTCGGTTGTTCCAAGCATAATAGTAATCGGGTTTAATTTCTAAAGCTCGATCGTCGGATGCGATCGCTTCTTCTAATCTGCCTAGATTATATAACGCAATCCCTCGGATGTGCCAAGCTTCATGGTAATCGGGTTTCATTTCTAAAGCTCGATCGTAGGATGCGATCGCTTCTTCCAATCTGCCTAAATTACCTAACGCAACCCCTCGGTTGTTCCAAGCTTCATGGTCATCGGGTTTCATTTCTAAAGCGCGATCCCAGGATGCGATCGCGCCGAGAAAATCCCCATTCATGTATTTCTGGTTTCCTTGCTCAAACCAGAATTCGGCATCCTGAACCACTTCCGTTAAATCCGTCTCCTTTGAGCATAGATTTTCCCCCTCCACACTGGAAACATCCCTCACCGCGTCGCGTAACTGGAGGCTAATCCGTTGGGATACTTCCCCCAGATTTCCCGTCATCACCTTGCCTAAAGCCGCCAGATCCCGCCCTAAAGTTTGATAATCTTCCGGATACTGTAGCCATTCCTCGCTTTTGACCCCTAGCCACCGCGCCAGCTTTTTATCGTCACAATGGCGACTGTATAGCCATCCCCGTAACCCGCCGGTAGTGGTTCCCGCCGCCACCTGCTCGAATAACCCCATCAATATCCCTTCATATTCCCCATCGCTGGGTTCTGGAGGAGTATTTTTGACTTCTTTGGGGTTAATTGCCTTCGGACTGGCAATAAAGAGCGATTTTAGCCAATTCCAGAGCTTTTTTAGTAAGGATAGCATCGAAGAAAGGGGGAAAGGAAGATAAGGAAATTATATCTCTACTGCCGAAAGTCGTCCCTCTACCGGTTCAAATTCGTCCTCTAATAGCCAATTTTCCGCTTCCTCCTAACTCGCACGGCTCTCTTCTTCTTTGTCTGATCAGTTTAACTGAATGTAGTGATCGATCTTTGTGTCCTTTGTGCCTCTGTGGTTCCTTCCACTCTTCTTTGTCTGATCAGTTCAACTGAATGTAGTGATCGATCTTTGTGTCCTTTGTGCCTCTGTGGTTCCTTCCACTCTTCTTTGTCTGATCAGTTTAACTGAATGTAGTGATCGATCTTTGTGTCCTTTGTGCCTCTGTGGTTCCTTCCACTCCCTCGCCAGCAGGACTGTATCTTAGAATACATTTTAACCAGCAAACCTAAGAGAGCCTTCGCACCGGTGAATACCACATAGGGGTTTTCTGCATCGATCTAATTTTTTCTAGAATGGGGAGAAAAGTAATTGCCATCAATCCATGATTCAGAGTATCTCGTCCTCTTGGTTGTCTGAGTATTCCTCGGCAGTTGCCGCAGGAATTTGCGCTATTTTAGTCTTTTTTGGTTGGTTATGCCTACACTTTAATCTGATCGGCCCAGCTTTTATCCTACTAGCGATCGCATATCTGGTGGGAGGATACGAGAGTACCCAAGCAGGATTGACGACTTTATGGGAGGAAAAAGAACTAGATGTGGACCTGTTAATGATTGTAGCGGCCTTGGGGGCGGCGATTTTGGGACTCTGGGATAGTAATTACTATCTCATCATCGATGGAGCCATTTTAATCCTGATTTTCGCTATTAGTGGCGCATTAGAACAGATTGCCATGGCAAAAACCGATCGCAATATTCGTTCTCTCATGGCGATGACTCCCGATACTGCTAGATTAATCACGGGAGACAGGGAAAAAGAGGTTCCTATCAAGCAATTACGGATCGGTGACACAGTTTTAGTCAAACCGGGCGAATTAATCCCCATTGACGGCATTATTATGGAGGGAAACAGTCCCATTAATCAAGCGCCAATTACGGGAGAATCGCTTCCCGTGGATAAAACCATCGGGGAAGAAGTCTTTGCGGGAACTCTCAACGGTGCGGGAGTGCTACGTTTAAAGGTGGAAACTCCCCCCGAAAGTCGCTTAATTGAGAGGGTGATTCGTTTGGTAGAAAAGGCACAAAATGAATCCCCTCCCTCCCAAGAGTTTATCGAAGGTTTCGAGCGAGGTTATGCGAAAATTATCGTGATTTTGGGCTTAATTTTCGGGATTTTACCGCCTTTTTTCTGGGGTTGGACTTGGGAAACCACTATCTATCGGGCCTTAATTTTTCTCGTGGTGGCTTCTCCCTGTGCTTTAATGGCCTCAATTATGCCGGCTTTGTTATCGGGTATCGCTAACGGGGCAAAACAGGGGATTTTATTCAAAAATGGCGCAAGATTGGAGATGATCGGCCGCATACGAGCGATCGCTTTTGATAAAACCGGCACTCTCACCCTTGGTAAGTTGCAAGTGGTGGAAATTATCCCTATCCATGCAGTCAGCGAAAATGAGGTGTTAGCGGTGGCTGCAGCCCTAGAATTCTGTTCGGAACATCCCATCGGATCCGCTATTACCGCCACAGCCAGGGAACGTGGTATAAATTTCTTCAGTGCTAATCAGGTGCAAGCGGTATCGGGACGGGGTATCACGGGAAAAATTGCCGATAAGTCGGTATCTGTGGGCAATTTTGCCTATATTCGTGACCATATTACTGATCTTGACCAGAATATTTTAGCTATGCGCGAACGTTTACAAAAAGAAGGCAGAACCCTCGTCTGGGTAGTACAAGAGAATCAGATAATCGGGGCGATCGCTGTGGCCGATAGCCTGCGGGAATCGGCAGTTAATCTGGTGAAGCAGCTAAAAAAGATCGGTATCGAACATATCGTTTTAATTACGGGTGATAATCAACAAAGTGCCGATAAAGTTGCTGAAAAACTCGGTATTGAGGAGGTTTACGCTGATTTACTGCCCGAAGATAAGTTAACCGTGATCAAAAATCTCCAAGAAAAATATCACACTGTCGCTATGGTGGGGGATGGCATTAATGACGCGCCCGCTTTAGCTATGGCTAATGTGGGGATTGCCATGGGAAAAGCTGGTAGTGATGTGGCCTTGGAAACGGCCGATATTATCCTTATGTCCGATAATTTAGCCAAAATTCCCAGCGCGATTAACCTTGGTCGTCGTGCCAATCGCATCGTTAAACAGAATATCACCTTCGCCCTCGCGTTTATCGGCATATTGCTAATAGCCAATTTTGCCGGTGATATAACTTTACCTCTTGGTGTCATCGGTCATGAAGGATCGACGGTATTAGTGACTCTAAGCGGTTTAAGATTGTTCAAATAGGGATAAAAATACAGAGAACTATGGGCGAAATCCAGGCAATCCGAGGCACAAAAGATATTTTACCGGCGGAGGTCGGTTACTGGCAGTGGTTAGAGGAAACTGCCAGCAGAATTTTAGGGACTGCGCTGTATCAAGAGATACGAACTCCCATTTTTGAACAGACGCAACTTTTTGAACGGGGTATCGGCGAAGCGACGGACGTGGTGGGTAAAGAAATGTACACTTTCTTTGATCGCGGTCAACGTTCCCTGACTTTGCGACCAGAGGGAACGGCTGGGGTCGTTCGCGCCTATATTGAACACAAATTACAGGCCGCCGGAGGAGTACAAAGACTCTGGTATAAGGGGCCGATGTTTCGTTATGAACGTCCGCAAGCGGGTAGGCAGCGACAGTTTCATCAAATCGGGGTCGAATTGTTGGGAAGTGATGATCCTAGGGCGGATGTGGAAGTAATTACCCTTGCCAGCGAGATATTAAAAGCTGTGGGGCTAGAAAACCTAAAATTAGATATTAATTCCCTGGGAAATGCCCAAGATAGGCAAAATTATCGTCAGGCCCTGCTAGATTATTTGACTCCCTACAAAGCTGATTTAGACGCGGATTCTCAACAGAGATTAGAAAAAAATCCCCTGCGAATTTTGGATAGTAAGGACGAGAAAACCAAGATTATCTGTAAGAATGCCCCCAGTATTCTTGAGCATCTCGGCAGTGATTCTCAAAAGCATTTTGAACGGGTGCAATCTTTACTAACCGATTTGGGAGTTATCTATAATCTTAATCCCTGTTTAGTGCGAGGATTGGACTATTACACCCATACGGCCTTTGAAATTCAGTCCGATGATTTAGGCGCTCAAGCCACGGTTTGCGGTGGGGGTCGTTATGATGGTTTAATAGCTCAATTAGGCGGACCAGACACACCAGCAGTGGGTTGGGCAATCGGTTTAGAACGTCTGATTATATTATTACAACAAAAGCAATCTTTATCTTTTTTGGTTCCCGATTTTTATCTCGTCTCCAAAGGAGAAAAAGCTGAGGCCCGCAGTGCGGTGTTAGCGCAACAATTACGCGGATTGGGGTTTAGCGTCGAGTTAGACTTAAGCGGCAGCGCTTTCGGAAAACAATTTAAACGGGCCGATCGAGCTAAGGCCGTGGGCTGTATAATTTTGGGGGATGCTGAGGCTGAAAATGGCACGGTACAACTGAAATGGATGGCCACCCAAGAACAAATTAGTCTAACCCAAGCGGATTTACTGACACAAGCAGGGGAATTAAAAGCGCAAATCTCCCGGCACAAATCCTAAGTTTTAGCGTCATGGGCAAACATTAGGCTCTCTTATTCTTTGTGTCCTTTGTGTCTTTGTGGTTCATTCCACTCGCTCGCTGGCGGGACTGTATCCTAAAATACATTTTACCCACCAAACCTAAGAGGCCAAACATCAGTCCTAGGCTAGGATTATGGAATTTATACTGCAAAAACAAGGGGAGAATCACGGAAGCACAATTTCTACTAATTCCCTAGAAATTGTCTCGGGAAACTATCGTCTTTTGGCCCGTCTGGATTCTCCTTTTGCTCATATCGAAGTGCGTATCGATTACGAATCTCCCGAAAGTAGCGAACGATATACCCATTATTATCGATCGGATGCCGGGGGTTGGCTGGAAATTTTTTCCTATCGAGATTTAGGAATAGGTAGCTGGAAAATTCGCTGTTATGGGGATATTTTGGCCGAATTGGGGGGGCAAGGTTGGCAAGAAGTGTTAACTTTAATTGTTACTCCTGTTAAGATCAATTATCTGGCTCAATTAGAACAGTTAATTAAAACCGAAATTGAACCTTTATTAGCACAAGAATCCTCTGCGGAGATGATAAAATTAGAATTTGCTGATTTAACCAATAATTCTGCCTTTGTTTTTGATTTATGCCTACCAGAGGAAACAATGACCGCTAGAGAAGGGGTAACTCTAGAACTGCCAGAACCTGCTAATATGAAAAAGAGCCTTCAAAGTTTATCTAATCGCAATTCTGCACCCCTACCCCCGAAAATATCCGGTTCTAATTCTCGCCGAAAATCACCTCAACTTCCCCCAATTCCTAAAAATAAATAACCTTTCGCAATTCTGCACCCCTACCTCCGAAAATATCTGGTTCTAATTATCTCAGGGACTTTTTCCCTGAAAATTAGATAATTGACCAGATGAAAATCGGTAAAACCCTACACCCTACACCCTACACCCTACACCCTACACCCTACACCCTACACCCAGAAAAAACTTTTTCAGCAAACCCTATGTAATGATGAGGTGAGGCAGCAACTTAAACCTAAGATTTTTTCAAGAACTTCTGACGAACTCGCGAGATTAACAGGTCTAATTCAGGTAACTTCAATAACATCGCACCGAGGAGGAATAAACCCACCGCTACGGTTGAAGCAAAACCTAACTGTAATAATTGTAGGAAAATATTACCAGCACCGAAAACCTTTTCCCAACCCCAACTAGCACCCCAACTAGCAACACCAGAAAGCATTGTAATTACCGTTAATCCCAATAAGGATAAACCCCATTCTCCCAAAGGTAAACCTCCTAAACGACGATTTAAAATCACCGTAAAAATGCCCATAGAAAGGATATTAACCCCCACAGTTGCTAAAACAATCCCCGGAGTACCAAAAGGTCTATACAAGAGGAAATCCAGCGCACCATTGAGAAAAATATTTACCATACTCACCTTAAAAGGAGTTTCGCCATCACCCAAAGCATAGAACACTCGTACCAAAACATCGCGACCGAGATAGAAAAACATCCCGAAACCGTAGGCCATTAATACGGGAACCACCTGTTCCGAGGCAGCCAGATTAAAGGCACCCCGTTGATAGATAACCCGCACTACCGGGAAAGCGAGGGCGATAAAGATAGCGGTGAAGGGTAACATGGTTAAAGCCGTCAATAATAAACCCTGACGGATTCTTTGCTTCAATTCTCCCCAATTTTCCGGTTCCGTCAGTCGAGAAAATATCGGCATAAACGGCACGAGAATCATGTTAGACATGATGCCCAAGGGCGTGAGAACGATAAAACTGGCGTAACGCATGGAAGCGGCGGCATTTTCGATAAAAGAAGCGAAAAAGAGGTCAGTATAAACGTTAATATGCAACATTCCCGAAGATAAGGTCGCCGGAATCATCACCCGCAACACCTCCGACACCCCCGGTATCCGCCAATCCCAACGAAATGTTAATTTTCCTAAACCTGCCTTGACTTGTGCGCCCACTTGTGCTAACCATTGCCAGAGCGCCCCGACGAGAGTACCGCCGGCGAGGACAAAACCCCCCAGTTGCACATATTGCGGCTCATCAATGCGATCGCCAACGAACCAAGCCAGCAAACCCACCCCGATAATCACCGCCACACTGGAAAAAAGCGGACTGAGACTCGGTAGCCAGTATTGGTCTGCCGCGTTGAGAGTACCGAAACCGATGCCGATTAAACCAGCTAAAACCGCCATGGGGGCCATAATTTGCAGTTGTTGAATGGCCATGGCACGGGTGGCGGCATCTAAACCGGGGGCGAGAACATCGATAAAAATATTGGCAAAAACGATTAAAAAGACGGTGACAGTTAATAAAATCGCACTGACTAGGGTGGTGACAGTCTCGACAATCGGCGCGGACTCGGATTTATCTCTTTTGGCCAAAACACTGACCAAAGCGCTGTGAAAGGGACCGTTAATGCCACCGAGGAGAATTAACAGAAAACCGGGGATAACGTAGGCAAAAGCGTAGGCGTTCACCACCGGCCCAACACCGTAGGCAGCGGCGATTACCTGTTCGCGGACTAAACCAAAAACCTTACTGATTAAGGTGGCAACGGCGACAATTCCAGCAATACCGGCTAAGGAACGGGTAGCTTTCTTACTAATGACGACACCTCGAAAGAAAACAACTGCATTGATCGATTCTACCCGTTTCTGTGTTCCCGTAGAAACGCGCTCTCTAGTTGTCAAATTTAATTTGACTGGAATGTATAAGACCCATTTCTCCACAGACATCCGTATAATACCAAGAGCCAACCGAACCATAAATATTGATGGTTCTACTCTTGATCACGAAAATCGCCCGTTCAAGAAAACTTAACAATGCCCACCAGCGATCGCAGTTGCCAAGGCTAAAGCGATCGCGGTTTTAAAGTTTAATTAAGATAAAAGTGTTTCTAACGCAATCGCCAAAGGTTTAAGGGTGCGAGGGATTGATGTTACAATGTCTTCAGAGGAAGGACTGATTGGGGCTTCTGATCAAGAGCAATTAGCTTATGCTTTGTCGCAAGGCTGAGTGGTTTTCACGTTTCATGTATCTGATATTGGCAGCAGCGATCGCCGATGATTAAGTTTTGGTTTTTAAATTTAAGATCAGTTTTGGAGACATGAAGAAAATTTGGCAAGGTCTTTTTTCTGTGGTTATTTAGAGGTAGAGGTTGAATTAACCGATGAGCGAGAACAGCATATTATTGATCGCCATCCGGGTACATTACCCGATTATGAGGAGCAATTAGCCCAGACTTTAGCTGATCCAGATTTAATTCGTTCTAGCGATCATGATGAAAAGGCGTTGTTATTTTCTAAGTGGTTTTCAACGATTCGGACGGGACGATTTTTAATTCTGGTGGTGGTTTCCCAAACTGCTCTTAGTCGTCATTGGATCGTGACTATATACACAGCCCGAAAAATTACAGGGGGAATAATGGTATGGAAAAAAATCTAACTTTTCGCTATGACCCGACGGGAGATATTCTTTATGTAGATGTCTGTTCTCCCTATGCAGATCAAGAGTCGGAGGAGATTGGGGATGAAATTGTCGCTCGTCTAAATCCGACTTCTGGGGAGATTGAGAATTTGGAGATTTTATTTTTCTCGAAACGCTGGAATCAATCCTTACCGTTACAATTGCCGATTGATGCTGCTTTTCGATTAGTGGGATAATGGGACACCCCCTACGCAATCGGCGATCGCACTGTTTTGACAGTTCAAGCAACGGCAAGATTGGTCGGCATGGCGTAACGTAATATTATAAAAATATGTCGTATTCAAGAGTAAAAAGACTTGTTAGATAGCATACTCAGTCTAAAAAAAATTGAATTTGATGACTGAAGGTAAATTTTTAGCCTACATTAACATCAGCAAAAGCCAAGAGGTTACTAATGACTCAAGCGATTCGTCAAACAATTTTTGTTCAGTCAGATGGTCGTCTAGAAATTCAGTCAGATCAGCTTTTCCCTGGGAGAAAAGTAGAGGTTATTATTATTCTGGAAGATGACCCTGAAATTACATCAGCAGAAGCTTTAGAATTAAGAGATTAGAAGATTTAGGTAATCCAAAGAAATGGATAACTGGGGTTGAAGCAGAGGAAGAGATTGATGAGGATGAGTTAAGGGAATGGGTGAAAAGTTGTGGCTACTAAAAGTCATTATTTCGTGCAATGGGTAGCTGATTTTCAAAATGATTTAGTTTGTTTACCTGCCGAATTGCAGGCTCGTTGGTCGAAGTATCAAAAACTTCTAGCGATAGACCCCTATCAAACTTTGGGGTGGCCTAGTCATCATTTAATTGGTAAGTTGCAGGGGTGTCGTGCTATGGAAATTGATTGGAATATTGTTAGTTAGGGCTGGCTGAATAATGGTAAAACCCTTTTAAAATAAGGCTTTTGACCTGTTAAAATCCGATGTTCATGCTGCGAAAATAGGATTAAAACCTTCAAAAACCTTGCATTATCCCTTTTGGAGTACAAAAGCTGGTACAAAAAGAGAGGGCAACAAAGCCTGAAACGACCGACGACCGGCTACTGACGACCGGCTACTGACTCCTAACCCCACCAATAAACTTTTTGCCGCAAACCCTAAGTAGGGGCTGCTGAAAAAGTTTTTCGTGGGGGCAGGGTGTGGGGTGTGGGGTGTGGGGTGTAGGGTTTTACCGATTTTGAGGTAGTCAGTTACCTAATTTTCAGGGAAAAAGTACCTGAATTTTACCCCCGATCCCTCCAA
>NZ_JADBTB010000021.1:0-8638 GCF_020246405.1 Microcystis sp. M083S1 | reverse complement strand
CTAGCAAATGGAGAGAATTCTTGTCCATTAAGAAATGTTACAAATTACATGGGTACATTAAGAAAAGTTAAGGGGTTACATCCATTGATGGATAAGGGTTTTCGGCTATTATAGTATATATGTATGGGGGGAAGTTCAGGAATACAGGAAAAAAATATTATGAACTTAGTTCAGTCCATAAAAGATTTATTTTCTCAAAATAATCTATGAGCTAAAAAATTGACAATAAAAGCGATCTAGTTTTGGGGCTATTTATATCTAACCTCCTTTTCTCTGATCGCTTCACTTGCATCTTCTGGAGTCAAAAGTCGTTGCTGTTTTTCACTAAAGTAAAATATTTGATAATTAGGTGATAATTCCTCTTGTAATTGCCGCCAAATATTGACACCTTCCCTCTCAAAATTGTCTTGACTTACTGCATCAAAAAAATGTGAATCGGCGGGATTATCCCAATTTATAATTTGATTATAAATCTCTGCCCAATTACTTAACTTCTTTTGGATAGAACTCGATAAAGGTAACTCATCTAAGTCAAGGTTATCAGCAGTTTCCATATCCCAAAGAGGCGAATAGTTATATTCTGCCATTAGTTTAATTTTTCTTTTCATCAAGGTCTTCTCCTAAGAAACGTTGGATGAGTTTTCGGGGAGTGGGATTCGCACTAACTACATAACCATTACTACCAATATCGATAGAAATGTATTGAATTTCTCCTTGATAATCAACTTTATAAATACTTCTGCTCGTTCCTTGAGTGCCGATTAATTGACCCATGGTAATTGCTTTCATCAAGAAATCAATAATATTATTAATCGCAATGCCTCGACGCTGAAAATCTTCTCCATGTTTATTAAGAATATGTTCCCAACCCGATGAAGAATTACCAATTTCTAAAAAGATTATCCGCCCGTTGTCTAATTGAGTAATGGCAATAATATCTTGGGAATTGTGTTTAATATTTCTAAGCTTTAGTTCGTTAATTAACTCCTCAAAACTATTTTCATCGGGCATTGGTTTTTTCAACGACAAAAATGCTTAAATCGGCGTTTTAACCAGAATCTTGATTGATTTTGACTCAGATTATAGTTAAATCAATTCTCTACCCTTGCGTAGCTTGTCGGACTTGTTCTAAGTCTAAATCCAAAGCTTGAGCGATTTGTTCCACACTTAAACCCAAGGCCAGCAAACGGGGAATAGATTCCAGTTTAGCCTCTAGTTTTCCTCGCTCTAGTCCTCGCTCTAGTCCTTGTTCGAGTCCCTCCTGTTTAGTTGCTTCCTTCCATTCCTGATAGGTTTGAGATAAAGTCATAAACACCTCTCTATCTTCAGTTTCTAGGATGTTATTTATTTCCATACTAACCCGCCAACTAATTAATAATTCCAGGACATTTTCCCGGAAAGCATTACCTTGAGGTAATTCTAACAATTCTCGCACCGCTTGGTTTTGAGTTTTTCCCCTTCCTAATAATCTTAACCAGAGAGTCTCAGCAGTCACAGGCAATTGATTAATAGCGATAATTGCCGTGCGATAAAGCGCGGGAAGAAAATAGACTCCTTCTGGCCAATCTGGGTCTATTTTTGCCCCAATACTCTCTAAAAGAGTCAGACTAGCTGAAGGGGATAAAATCCATAAGCGAGGGGTATTGTCTTCATTGTAACTCTGATTTTCCCGTTTGGCTTGTCTTTGCAGTTCGGCCAAAATCGTCAAAAGTTTCGCTAAACAATTACGAATCTCGCTACGGTTGGGAGGATTGCGATAGGGTTCAATCAGGACAGTATTAAGGACAATTCTGCCTAATAATCCCAGATAATCGGGGTTGGGTTCGGGATTGGGGGAAAAAAATAAATCTATCTGTCGAGTTTCATCGCTGACTTCTTTGCTGATTTCGACGATTCCCAGGGGAGAAAGTAATTGTTCAAGGTAATTTTTGGCAAATTGGTCATGGGGTTTCATGGACTGAACAGTTAATCGATAATTCTCAATTGTATAGTTATTAAAAAAGTGGGTTTAAATAACCCACTTCTCAGGTGATGATGGTAGTTTTTAGGATGGGAATTTTCAAACTGTGCCAGAAACTATGAGTAGCCATGGCAATTATTCTCCTTGTCAATAGTGAGCAATTGTAAGATTAGACTACCTCTTCGAGAAAATCATAAATTTTGTCTAATTGTTCCAAGGTCACTAAACCGTACTGCCAGAGAATCATCGGTAAATGAATTTTATCAGATTGGATCGAGCGCTCGGCCATAGCGATCGATTCTTGGGGAAGGGACAATTCCTCTTGCAGAAATCGTCGGAATTGGGAATAGGCAATCGTGGACATAGGGGGATTTTTTTCCTCAATAGTATAGTATATCTCGTGATTTTAACAAAACACTACCTGATCGGTTTCAAGGACAGTTAGTCTTGCGATCGTTTTTTCTGTATCTAAGCTATCTCGATGATAGAGAGTGCTTTCCTAAAAATCGCTGGCTCTCTTAAGATAGTCCCATTAGATCGAGCAGAATTTTGTCTCTGTTTAATCTATAGCAAGGGTGAAGATTATTCAATCTATGACTTGATAGACTATAAAAATCTTAATCGATATGGTTATATCCTAAACAGTATAAATGCGTAATAGCTTCTAAAAGCCATACTTATATTTCCAGACAAGGGACACCTTCTATAAGAAAGTTAACACCATTTTCAAAAATCAAGGTCTTGAGATAGACTCAATCTTAATTTTATCTCCTTCTTTCACTCCTAATTCTTTGGCTCGACCCCCAGCTAGTTCGATCACTTGATTAACCATGGTGTTTGGCCCATAGACAGGACAAGGATCGACAGCACAAGGAGGGACATTTAGCAAAACTGCTTTTACTATACCATCTTTTAGAAAAATCATGTCTAGAGGAATCGAGACATTTTTCATCCAAAACCGGGCCATCAGAGGTTGTGCAAAGGGAAATAGCATACCGCGATTTTTCTCCAAAGACAAGCGATACATTAAACCTTTGGCCTGTTGTTCGGGGTTTTGAGCAACTTCTAACTCAATCATCTCACCATTAATATCTGCTTTGGCCGTGATCGGTAATATTTGCCCTTGATTCTCATGCGTAATCTGAGCCATTGAACTATTATTACCATTGAGATTAGTCGATTGACAACTCAGCAGCAACAAACCTAAAAATAGTATTAACTTGATCTTGAGCATAAATGATTTTTTACCAGTCATCACCAATAGTTATCAATACTTAATTTTTCTAGTATAAGTAGAGAATTAAGCAGATAAAACATTAACACAAAGTGGCGACAGCAAATATAAAGATAGTATTAAAAATATCTGGTAAGCTGTACTGCATTGAAACTGCCTATCGGGATTTTTAGTACAAATGCTCGAACTCCTTCTCTCTCTTCCTTGAGGAGAGGAGCAGGACTGCTAGAACATATATACTAGGAAGGCTCTCAAAGTTATTGGCCGATTTTCTCCCTCAATTTTGCCCTAGTCCGGCAGCAGTCGATCGCCTTCGTAGGTTAAAATACCATTGATCTATTGATCGATTATTGTAGGCTCAGGAGCAATCACCATGACCGCAGAAAGTATGTTATTTAATGGGGCGATCGTGGCGATCGTTCTCGTCCTCGTCGGATTAGCTTGGGGTTTTCTCCTCCTCAAAATCCAAGGTGGAGAAGCGGAATAGCTTGTTTTTCGGTTCATGGTTACTTTATTAGTAGTCATGAACTACTTTTTCCCATGAAAAGTAATTAAGAGAAAATCAATAACTAAAATTTTACGCCCACACCTATGACCACTCCCACGATCGAGTTTTTTGTCGGTTTATCAGAAGAATTAAGCGGTGTTAGTCTCCGCAAAAATAAAAGTACCGGGATTCGCAATGTCCTGATGACTTTTAAAACCCTGAAAGCGATCGAACGTTTCCAAAGTTTCACCACCCGTACCTACGGCGATCTCCGTCTCACCGATGAGGAAGGAGTGATTATAGTTATTCCCAACTCGACTAAGTTTATTTTTGGAGGAGATGAAGGAGATGAAATTCAACGGGTAGAATGTGGTTTTGAAATCACCGATGAACACTGGGAGCGTTTTCTGCGCTTTATGAATCGTTACGCGGCAGCCAACGGGATGGGGTATCAGGATAAGTGAGAAGTGGGGTGATGGGGTGTGGGAATTATGAATTATGAATTATGAATTGGGGAGTGGGGAGAATAAATAAAAATAATCTCCTGACTAGAAAGAGGGTGTAGGGTGTGGGGTGTAGGGTGTGGGGTGTAGGGAAGGAAACCTCTTTCATCTGTGGTGGTGAAAATTTTTTCATCGGGACTGAATACTGAATACTAATAGTTAAAAACGAGCTAAAATAAGGATAAATTTAGTCAAGAAACCATGAAAATAGCGATTACTGGGGCGACGGGATTTGTGGGTAGTCGATTGGTGGTCAAACTCTATGATCGCGGCGATGAAATCCTAATTTTGACGCGCAATCCCGATAAAACCAGGAGAATTTACCCAAAGTCAATCTATCCTAAGATAGAGATTATTCCTTATATCGCCACAGAATCGGGGGATTGGCAAAAAGAGATTTCTGGATGTGACGCGGTGATTAATCTAGCGGGAGAACCGATTTCGGAACGCTGGACCAGTGAAACAAAACAGGCAATCGTCGCTAGTCGGCAAATCGGCACCGAGAAAATTGTCGAGGCGATCGCCTTAGCACCCCAGAAACCGAAAGTTTTAATTAACTCCTCGGCGATCGGTTACTATGGAACCAGTGAAACCGCTAGTTTTGACGAAAATAGCCCTCCCGGGGGCGATTTTCTGGCAGATGTCTGTAAAAAGTGGGAAACAGCCGCCCAAAAAGTTAAAGATTACGGCACTCGTTTAGTCATTCTTCGCACGGGTATTGTTTTAGGCAATGGGGGTGCTTTAGGGAAAATGATCCCACCCTTCAAACTTTTTGCCGGCGGTCCGATTGGCAGCGGTCGTCAGTGGTTTTCTTGGATTCATCGGGATGATTTAATTAATTTAATCATCTATTGTCTCGATCGCCCGGAAATCAACGGCACTTTCAACGCTACTGCACCCAATCCCGTCCGGATGAAAGAATTCTGTCAGATTTTAGGGGAAGTAATGAATCGTCCTTCTTGGTTGCCAGTGCCAGATTTTGCCCTCGAAATCCTTTTGGGAGAAGGGGCAAAAATCGTCTTAGAAGGTCAAGAAGTGCTGCCAAAAGCCACTCAAGCGCTCGGTTTTGACTATCGTTATCCTAATCTAGAAGCGGCCTTAGAGGAAATTGTCCCGAAAATGTAGAAATCTGATATACTGGGGGGCCGAATGCTCTCAATCTATTTTTCACTCCAGACGGGATGGGAGAATAAAGAGGCGGCCACTCTCACCCCGCGCAGTTGATTTAACAGGGGTAAATGACCCACGGGAGCGCTTAAATCCCAGATAAATTCTTGGGGGTATTTTGTCCAATTATTGCCATTTTTCCAGCCAATTTTCGGCCAGAGTTTCGGGAAATCTTGACCGACACCGATCCATAATTTGCGCTGCACCGACCAACCGAATTTTCCTTCCGAATGAACTAACCAAAGATTATCAATAGTCTGAATATCTACACCGGGGAAAGCTTCCACTTCCGTAAAATAGACCCATTTCCTCTGTATTGCCCCTTCTCCTGCTAATTCACAGAGTTTTTGACGGGTGAGACTATCGGCAGTTTGAAAATCCTGTTTAGCCAATAATTCCTGTAAAAGTCGATAATCGATACCTTTAGCACTATCGAGGGGAACCACACCCGTGGGGAAATAATTAGCTAAAAATTCCTTGCTTTGATCGCTATTATCTTGATAGAGCAATTGATAGGCCTTACCTGTCACCAGATTAACAGGAGTGGGGTGCTGGGCTAATAAAAAATCTCTCAATACGGTTAGGCCACCTTCTCCGGCCCCGGCTAATTGTGTCAGAATCTGTAATTGATTTTTCGGCGACTCGGTGGCTAATTGACTCATCTTACGGGTAATATCCTCGCTTTGTTCTTCTACTAACACGCCATTCTGGTCAGTCATATCATCACTTTTAAAACCACTCCTTCAATACTATTACCACTATTTCGGGGTCGCTGCTCGATTTTTTCCCGACAAAAAAGGGATTTTTAGCGGGTGGTTGATCCTACACTGAATAACCAGTTCAAACCATAACGGTACAAAGGTGATACCAAATTGTCATTCTAACCCGCGTGTTACCCAACCCAGGTTATGGGAGAAAAGAACCGATCAGCCGGAGACTCAATCTCAAAATAAACCCCTGAGACTCCAAATGTAGGTTAGCAGCTGCGTGAGAACTCAAACATTTGCCAAGGGGACTAGGCGGGACTAGGTGGGAAGTGTTGGGACGCAAGGCCATTTAGTTGGTTTCCTGGTTGTGAAACTAACTAAATGTTCTTGGCAGATGCTTGAGTTCTCAATCTAGTATTCAAAGCTACTGATTGCGGGTGAGTTCAGCCGTAGGGTGAGTTCCCTAATGTGGCTCCTACTGCTCCAGCGATCAATTTTTGGGAACGCACCATGCACATTGATTGAAGCTGTGGGTTTAAGTGCAATGCCGCCCTTGTCGGCCCAGTTGGGGAATGTTAGCGAAGATACCCAATGTTTAGGTTAAAACATTGGGGCAAAAGTTGCAACAGGGTCAGGCCAATGACAGTTAATCAACCCCGCTACAGTAAAGAAGAATTCGCTCGACGTGGTAAAGAGATTTATGAATCTCAGGTGCGCCCCCAAGTCGAGTAGGGCAATCATGGGAAGATTGTGGCAAAAGCTTATTAGATAAACTCCGCTATTTACAGAGTTTTATGTGTCAACATATCAGCTATTTACACTGGTTTAGGAAAATTGTCTATTCAATTTTAAAAATGGCGTTTTGTGGTTGTTATATTGTTAAATGTAAAGTTTTATTACGAGATTCAAGGTTTCTGGGGTTAGGGTTGTTTTCGGATTAAAATTATGATCGTTTGTTTCGACAGTTATTCTATTTTTACCTCCTCGATCAAACAGTACAATATTAACACGGGCTTTGGCATCTAAACTAAGACGTAACATCGTAGGGTCTTCAGGTGCTTCCCGATTAATGTTAGCTAATTCATCAAAGATTGCTGCGGTTTCTGTCATTTTTTTTGAGGTAAAACTTTAGCCAATCTTTTCAGAAGATAACCTAAGTTATTTAATTTAACCCGAATAGTTTCCTCGGTCGGTAAATCCTCATCGCTGTACCCCTATTTAGCTATGACAAACATTTTCGGGCGGTCAATGGGTTGATAACGGGAAATAGCATCGCCGATTTTGCGATTATTCGATCTTAAGAGAATTGCTTCGGCTCGGTATCACTGAAAGTGTAGCTTCAAGGGATACCAATAAGCCAAAAGTAAGAATCGAACTTATCAAAAACTATTTGAGAGGTAGTCTTTAACTTTTGTTAAAAATAAGTGAGTGGACAAACTCAGAAAAATTAAGTTTTGAAAGTTTAATTGCACTTTAATATACTTTCACTTTACCCTAGAAGAAGAACATCAAAAAGTCAAAAAATATAGATGAAGACGGTCAACAAGGAGGGAATAAACCAACGAACTCATCCCCAGAAAAAAGCGTTTTAAGTAGGAATTGAAAGAGCGGCGGACAGGGTGAGTAGTTTGAAAGATTGAGAGGAAAAATACCATGACGACAACCGTTCAACGCTTAAGCCAACTAAATTTTGTATCCCTATCACTGGCGGGGGGATTGTTCCCGTCGCCGATCGCCTGGGAAGACCAAGCGTTCTATTTCTTGATGCTCGATCGCTTCTCCGATGGTCGTGAAAACGGGTACAAGGACAACGAGGGGAATTTGGTCCGGAGTGGGACAACCCCAGCCTACAGTCCCGCTGGTGCGGAAAATGCCGTGAAAACAGAAGCAGATGCGGCTCACTGGCGCGAGGCGGGGACAAAATATGTGGGGGGAACGCTCAAGGGGTTAGAGAGCAAAATCGGCTATCTGAAACGATTGGGGGTGACGGCGCTCTGGATTAGCCCTATTTTTAAACAGGTTCGGTTTCGGGAAACTTATCACGGCTACGGCATCCAGAATTTTTTGGAGGTGGAACCCCACTTTGGCAGCCGCGAAGACTTGCGGGAAGTGGTGCGAACTGCCCATGCCAACGGCATCTATGTGGTTTTGGATATCATTTTGAATCACGCGGGCAACGTCTTTTCCTATTCGGGAGAACAGGATCACCCTTGGACTGGGGGGATGTACCCGGTTGAGGGTTTCAACGATAAAGACGGTAATCCGACAATTCCCTTTGTCAAACCCGATCCGCAAAATCCCCCCGATTATGATGGGGCATTATTTCCGGTGGAATTGCAGGATCCCGATACCTTTACCCGTAAGGGGTACATCAAAAATTGGGACTTTGACATCCTCACCGCCGTAAACGGACGGCGATTCCCAAACCTCACGATTTGAGTTTCTGCTTCTTTCCCGAAGGATTTTTCGCACCTGCCTTAACAGATTTACTCTGTTCTGGTCTTATGGTCGCTCTACAGACTGACACCGCAAGCCCTGCGGCCAAAATATTTTTACTAGCGTTAATATCTCGGTCATGGT
>NZ_JADBTB010000209.1:0-20656 GCF_020246405.1 Microcystis sp. M083S1 | reverse complement strand
CTTCAAAAATAATAATTGTTCCTGTAGGAAGACGTTCTCCTTGTAACTGCCCTCGATTCCACATTCTCCAAGCAGTGTCATAACTGATCCCTTTTTTCTTAGCATAATCTGATAGTTTCATGTGAACTGCAATGTAAACTTACACTAACCATATTAGCAGTTGTTTGCAGTCATTTGCATATATTTTTTACAAAACTTTACAATACTAAATCCAAAGATGGCTTTTAGTTGTCAGCTAAATTTTTTGACCAATTGGGTCAAATTGCTTCAAGAGATTTGATTGCGAACGCCACTAAAAGCGGCGTATGCGATCGCTATAGCATCTACAGCATCATTAATAGGCATTTTTGTCAATCCGAATAAATACTTAATTTGTTCGGCCACCTCAGCTTTAGTGGCCCTACCATGGCCTAGATGACATTTCCAACTAGCTTGATGGAGGAAAATCGGTTCAATTCCCCCATCACGGCAGCTAACCAGATTGATAATTCCCAATGCTTGCAGGACTCCACCGGCTGCCTTGATTTGCCGGTTAAAAAAGGGCATTTCCACGGCAATTTCCCCCGGTTTATATTCTGCGATTAACTCCTTTAAATCCCGTTCAATTTCAATCAAACGCTGGGCAGTAGAAAGATTTTTAGAAGTTTCGATCGTGCCGTAATCGACTAAAATCGGCATTAACTCACTATTATCCCGGAGAATAGCCCAACCGACAATCGCTAATCCGGGGTCGATACCCAACCAAGTAGTCATAGATTAAGCCAAAAAATCTTGGACGATTTGGAGGATTCTTTGGGATGCTTGTCCATCTCCAAAAGGATTAATTGCATTAGCCATACGATCATAGGCGATTTTATCCCCTAATAATTCTCCCGCTTGTGCTAAAATTTGCTCTGGATTAGTACCAATTAATTTCGCTGTTCCCGCTTGTACTGCTTCCGGTCTTTCCGTGGTTTCTCGCAATACTAAAACCGGTTTTCCTAAACTAGGGGCTTCTTCTTGAATGCCCCCAGAATCAGTTAATAATAAATAACAGCGTTGAATCGCCCCCACTAACTCGGCATAATCGAGAGGTTCAGTTAAAAATACCCTGGGATGATTGCCCAAAGCGGACTGTATTGGTTCTCGGACGGTGGGATTGCGATGGAGGGGTAATAATAGGGCTGTATCGGTATATTTTTCTAACAACAAAGTGAATCCTTTGATAATATCCTGTAAGGGTTCGCCCCAATTTTCCCGGCGGTGAACCGTGGCTAATAAAACCCGATAATCTGACCAATTTAAGCCCGCAATTTGACATTCTGGCGCGGTTTTGGCTACGGTTAATAAAGCATCAATAACTGTATTACCGGTGTGGTGAATATTTCCCGTCACCCCAGATTTTTGTAAATTTTCCACGGCTAAAGTAGTGGGAGCAAAATGTAGGGTAGTCAGTTGAGAAATTAGGCGGCGATTAGCTTCTTCGGGATAGGGATTATAGATATCATTAGTTCTTAATCCTGCCTCTACATGGGCGATAGGAATTTGTTGATAAAAAGCCGCTAAAGCAGCAGCAAAAGCCGTGGTAGTATCACCTTGCACAATAATTAAATCTGGTTTTATGCGCTCAAAAACTGTTTCTAAACCGCGTAAACTGCGGCAAGTAATATCAGTTAAGGTTTGACGGGTTTGCATAATATCGAGATTTTCATCTGCTTTTAAAGCAAATAATTCCATCACCTGCGCTACCATTTCTTTATGCTGTCCCGTCAGAATTACATGGGTTTGAAACTGTTCCGATTCTTGAAAAGCACGAATAACGGGAGCTAATTTAATCGCTTCGGGACGAGTTCCAAGAGTAATACAAATTGATTTCGACATATTATTATCAGTTATCAGTTATCAGTTATCAGTTATCAGTTATCAGATGTGAGTTTTCAGTTCACTGATTACTGTTCACTGAAAATCGCTTGAATTGTGCTGTTTTGTCATTTTTCACTCGTGGGTGGTTGTTGAACGATAAATTGGGGATAGAGTTGCATTTGCTTAGGATTTAAAGGTCGAGAGATGGTCAAAACTTTTTGTTTAGCTAACTCTTGAGTCATGGTATCTAAAGTTTGAGCGATACGCAAATTATATTCTAATTGTTCCCCGGAAGAAAGCAGATTACTTAAGCCATCGATTAAACGTCTTAAATTCTCGCGAAATTGGGGATCACCGATTAACTCATCGATATCGGAGGTGATTTTTTGAGTATTTTCAAAAGTCACCCTAGCGGATTCGAGAGTTTTTTGCAGCACGACTATTGTAGCAGGATCGTTAAGAGTTTTAGTAATTTCTCGTAAATTATTTGATGTTTCCACCGCATTATTCAAAATAGTCTCGATATTTTGCATGACTTGTTTAGTATCAATTTCATCTAAACCAGCATTCAACCTCAGGGCGGTATTATTGAGATTATTGGCGAGACTACCAATGCCTAAACTAGCTTGATTAATATTATCGAGAGTATTAACAATTTGTCCCCGATTTTCGCTGAGAACAGCATTGAGATTAGCGACTAATTGGGAGGATTGTTGAAAAGTCCTGCTGATTTGACTGCGATTTTCCTGAACGGTATTATCTAAAGTATTGATAAAACGTGAGGCATTATTAGCCGTATTAGTGACCGAGCGACTGGTGGCCGCTAATTCCAAAGATAGACGAGAGATTTCTCTTTGGGCATTACGGATAGTCTGAGAGGTATCATCGGATAAACGGGCGATTTTTTGAGCTGCTATAGCGGTATTTTTGGTGACATCATTGAGATTACCCACAAATTCAGGACTGGTAAAAGTATCCACTAAACGACCAACACTAGACATTAATTGTGTTCCTGTTGTCCCCTGTAAACGAGTATTATTACAGAGAATTAACTGTTGATCACAGTCGGGACCCAGAGGGTCGAGATTTTTGGCCTCAGCACTTAAAGAAACTAAGGGAGTGATATCGATAGCTGCCTCCCCAATTAATCCGGAAAGATTGGTAGTAACAGTTACCTTCCTAGGCATAACTAAGGTAGCAGAAGCGATTTCGGCAATAACTTCCACTTGATTACTCCCCGGGATAAAACTCGTAATTCTTCCCACTCTCACCCCGCGAAAACGCACCGGTGCCCCGACTTGTAACCCTTCCACGTCGGCAAACTCGAAGATTAATTGATAGGTTCTTTGACCAAATCCCCCCCCGCGAACCCAGATAGCGAGCGCCCCAAAGACCAATAATCCGCCTAGGGCAAATAAACCCAGTCTTCCTTCCCGTAAAGCTCGCGAACTCTGCATGATTTTTCTCTCATTCTCGATAGTTCTTAATTTAGCTTAATCTAGCTTAAACGATTGTCCTAATCGGGCCTTCAATGCTGGCGCTAAAAAATTGTCGGATCATGGGATGATCGGTACGATCGATATCTGCCACTACTCCCTGCCATTGCACTTTTCCCTGATAGAGAAATACTACTCGATCGGCGGTGCGTCGGATGGTACTTTGTTGGTGAGAAACCATCACATAAGTGTTCGCAGACCCTGATTTTTCATGGAGAGTCCGCACTAGATCCTCGATAATTGTGGAAGCTATCGGGTCTAATCCGGCGGTAGGTTCATCATACAGCAGTAATTCGGGATTATCGGCCGGATTATCGGGATTAGTGATAATAGCGCGGGCAAAAGCCACCCGTTTACGCATTCCCCCCGATAGTTCCGAAGGATAAAGGTCACTAATTCCCTGTAAACCGACCATTTCCAGGCTTTTTTCCACTAATTCCCTAATTCTGGCTTTTTTTAACTTAGTTTGTTCATAAAGATAAAAACCGACATTTTCCCCGACGGTGAGAGAATCAAACAGGGCCGTTTGTTGAAAAACTAAGGAAGTTCGCATCGCTTCTCGACCATCTTCTAGCAATCCCTGACGCAATTGACCTTTAATACGAATTTCTCCGCCATTTATCCCCGTTAATCCCGCAATTAACCGTAAAACCGTCGATTTTCCCGTTCCCGACGGCCCGATAATTACCAGGGCCTCCCCTCGATAAATGGTTAAATCTAAACCATCGAGAATAACATTATCCCCGAATCTTTTCGATACTCCTCTCAATTCAATTAACGGTTCTTTCATGAAATCAAGATTAATGTCGCTTAATTATCTTATAACCTCTGGAATTTTAGGGAGATGGGGAAGTGGAAATTATGAATTATGAATTATGAATTAGGAAGTGGGGTGTGGGGTGTGGGGAGAACAAATAAACATAATCTCGTGTCTCCTGTCTCGGAGTCTCCTGCCTCCCGACTCGATTCTGGCTGCTATAGTAGAAAAGCACCCATTGCTGACGATATCTGAGGTAGATTGCCGTGACTATTGCTTTAGACCAACTGCTTACCCCCGACATTTTTCGACCGGCGCGTTATTTGGGCAACGAGTTAGGCGCTAAACATAAAGAATGGGCAAGTGCTGTGGTTCGTTGGGTGTTAACCTATCCGGAAGTGTACGAAGTGGGGGCATCTAACCTCGGCCATATTATCCTCTACAATATCCTCAATGCTCAACCCCGCCAACTCTGCGATCGCACTTATTTACCCGCACCGGATTTAGCCCAAAAACTCAAACAGACAAAAACCCCCTTATTTGCCCTAGAATCCCGTCGTTGCCTCACCGATTTTGATATTCTGGGTTTTAGTCTCAGTTATGAGCTAGGAGCCACCAATATTTTAGAAATGCTCGACCTAGCGGCAATTCCCTTGACTTGGAGAGCAAGAGACTCGGGTAACTATCCGCTAATTTTTGCCGGGGGACAAACTGCCACCTCTAACCCCGAACCCTATGCCGACTTTTTTGATTTTATCGCCCTTGGTGATGGCGAAGAATTATTGCCAGAAATCGGTTTAATTTTAGAAGAAGGTAAACTAGCTAATCTAAGCAAAGAAGAACTATTACTAGATTTAGCCCAAATTCCGGGGGTATATGTGCCGCGTTTCTACGATGTCACCCCAATCGGTGCAGTTATCCCCAATCGTGACGATGTACCGAAAAGAATTTTACGCCGGGTAGCCACTCCTATCCCAGCCTATTCTATCGGTTTAGTTCCCTTCGTGGAAACGGTTCACGATCGCCTAGTGGTGGAAATTCGTCGCGGTTGCACTCGGGGATGTCGTTTCTGTCAACCGGGGATGTTAACCCGTCCTGCGCGGGATGTGCAACCGGAAGCAGTAATCGAATCGATTGAAAAAGGAATGCGAGCGACAGGATATAACGAATTTTCTTTATTATCTCTCAGTTGCTCCGATTATCTAGCTTTACCTGCCGTGGGTATGGAGATTAAAAACCGTCTCCAGAATGAGAATATATCTCTATCCTTACCCAGTCAAAGAGTCGATCGCTTTGACGAAAATATTGCTAACATAATTGGGGGCAATCGTCAATCGGGTTTAACCTTTGCACCGGAAGCGGGAACCCAACGGATGCGCGATGTGATTAACAAAGGGTTAACCAACGAAGAATTACTCAGAGGGATAAAAACTGCCGTCGAACAGGGTTGGGATAAGGTCAAACTCTATTTTATGATCGGTTTGCCGGGGGAAACCGATGTGGATGTGATTGGTATCGTGGAAACGGTGCGTTGGTTACGTCGGGAATGCCGTTTACCGAAGCGGAAACCCCTCGATTTTACCCTAACTATCTCGAATTTTACGCCTAAACCCCATACCCCCTTCCAGTGGCATTCCGTCTCCACGGCCGAATTTATCCGCAAACAGGAGTTATTAAGACAGGAATTCCAAGGCATGAGAGGGGTAAAAGTCAATTATACCGATGTCCGCATCTCGGCCATGGAAGATTTTATCGGTCGCGGTGACAGAAGTTTAGGGAAAGTGGTGCTGCGCGCTTGGCAATTGGGAGCCGGGATGGATGCTTGGTGGGATAATACAGAAAAAGCCTATCAAGCATGGTCACAGGCGATCGAAGAATCCGGTTTAACTTGGAAATATCGTCAGATAGAACAGGGAGAATGGCATATTTTTGCCGATGCAGACAAAGATATTTTAGAGCGTCCTTTGCCCTGGGATCATCTCGATACCGGTATCGATAAAAAATGGCTAGAGGAGGACTTAAAACGCGCCCTAGACGCGGCAACTGTCCCCGATTGTTCTTTTGAGGGTTGTTCCCATTGTGGCGTTTGTAGCGTCGATTTTGGTCATAATATCGTCATTGAAGCGCCCCCGATTCCCGCTTTTGCCGGACATTTTCAACCCAATCAAGAACGCGCCCAAAGAATTCGGGTTTGGTTTGGCAAAATTGGCGAAATGGCCCTAGTTAGCCACTTGGATCTGGTGCGTTTATTTGATCGCGTCGTCCGTCGCGCTGCCATTCCCATTTCCTTTACCGGTGGATTTCACCCCGGTCCGCGCATTTCGATCGCTAATGCCTTATCCTTGGGAGCAACCAGTAGCGGTGAGATTGTCGATTTTGAATTGACAAAAGTGATGGATTTAGAGAGGTTTAAACAGCAATTAAGCGCACAATTACCCGCAGATTTGCCAGTTTATCAGGTGGAAGAAATTCCCTTAAATGCCCCCGCTGCCACCCGTTTGTTAGAAAAAGCCGAGTATTTGCTCACTTTTAATAGCGAGGGAATTGACTGCCAACAGTGGCAAAATTGGCTCGAGGCAATTAAGCAAGCAACGGTGATGGAACGGGAAAAAACCACCAAATCCGGCAAAAAAGTCACGATTAATCTGCGAGAACAATTATATGAATTAGAGTTAAAAACTGTTGACAAACAAGCCGTTTTGTGCTATGTGGGCAGTTGTCGCAATGATGGCACTTTACTACAGCCTGATCATATCGTCGAGATGTTAGAAAGGGTTTCTGGGCAGGAAATTTCGCTGCTTAATTGCCATCGTCAGCGCTTGATTTTAGGGGCTTAACCATTGTAAACTGTTCCCCTTGACTCTCTATTTTCCTGACTAACCCCAGAGAGGCTGCATCCCACATTTGCAGAAATACCGACAATCAGCAATTATCAGTGACTCTTAAATTAGTACAAAAATATGAACAATCGCGTGTAAGCATCTCACAGTTAACCTAATGCGCGGGGGGTTTGGGGGGTTCTACCCCCCAAAAGCTTGGATTGAGTGATAAAACCGAAAGTAACGCCCGACTTTAGCAGAGAGTTTCCCCTGAAAAATCCCAAATTAGTAGATTTACAAAAATGAGATGCCCCCCCAGAGAGTCAACTAATCTTGATCGACTAATTCTAAGCAATCATCAATCAAAGCTGGCCGATAATTTTGAACAACCATCGGTAAAAAAGCCCCTCTTAAACCCTTTTTTATTCTCTCGGCCGTTTGATCAAAAACCACAAATAAAGGATGAATTGTTTCTGCACCTTCACTAAACATATGTTGTTCTCTGGGGGGCATTAACCATTCATATTCTTTATCTAAACATATTTGGGTTTCGCGCCAGCGTTTCAACAAATCAGAAAAATCTTCCCCCGGACGATGGATAAAAATCAGGATTTCTGAACCTAATTTAATTTTCCATTCTGGATCACACATCAGAATAGCCAAATCGCAGGCTAATTGTACCGTCTTTCTAGATTCAAGGGCAGAAGATGGACGAGTTCTGACCAAGGGCAAGGGAATAGTAATTAAACTCTCTTCCGGACGACGCATACTAGGAATTAACCCTAAATAAGGGCGATATTGTCGCAATAATTCGATCGCCCCCTGACGACAGCTATATTCCGCTAATAAAGTTTCGTAAGACACAGATTCACCTAATCAAGTAAAAGGAGATGAAAATTCAAATCTTGCTGATTTCCAGCTACTGGCAATAGTTAGTGATCAGTGATCACTGATCACTGATCACTGATAAACTTATCCCAAGGCATCGAAGATTTTAAACATGGGCAAGTACATAGACAGAAGAATAGTTCCCACTATCCCGGCAATACCGACCATCATCAAGGGTTCAATGATACTGGTTAAAGCTTTAACGGCCTGTTCCACCTCATCTTCGTAGAAATCCGCCACTTTCATCATCATGGCATCTAATTCTCCCGTTTCCTCACCAATACTAATCATTTGAATGGCCAAAGCTGGGAAAACATTGGCTTTTTGTATGGCTAAACTCATCATTCCCCCCTGCTGAATTTCCTCCTTGGCACCGATGATCGCATTGGCAATTACCTGATTACCCACCGTATTACAAACGATATCAAGGGAACTTAAAATCGGGACACCAGAACGCGTTAGAGTCCCAAAAACCCGGCAAAATCTAGCCACAGCCGATTTTTCATTCAAATCACCAAAAAGAGGCATTTTAAGGAAAAACTGGTCAATTTGCAGACGACCCATCGGGGTTTTGTAATAGCGACGCAGTAAAAAAACCGTGGCAGGAATGGTGACAATCGGAATTAAAATCAACCAACTACGCATCACACCACTTAAAAAGAGCATAAATTGCGTTAAAGCTGGTAGTGGCACCTTCAAATCGGTGAAAATTTTCGCAAACACGGGAATTAAAAAGATCGTCATCCCGAAAAACACAATTACCGCCAAAATTCCCACCGCTACCGGATAGGTCATTGCTGATTTAATCTGGTTTTTCAAGCGGGCCATATCTTCCAAAAGTTTCGAGAGACGGAGCAGCACTTCATCGAGTACCCCCCCCATCTCTCCAGCTTCGATCATACTGATATAAAGTTCATCAAAACATTCCGTATGTTTGGCCATCGCTTGCGATAACGGACTGCCTTGCTGTACGTCAGCACTAATCGCTTGTAGTGCTTTTCTCATCTTGGGATTACCGGATTGATCCCCCAAAACTCCCAAACATCTCACAATCGGCACACCAGCATTAATCATTACCGAAAATTGACGGGAAAAAACCGCTTTATCTTTGATGGAAATCTTGGCAAACATCAACTCTAAACCAGAAAGATCGATCTCTCCTCCCGCTTTTTTGATTTTACCGACGGCAGCATATTTCGCCTTCAGCATCATTCGGGCATGATCGGGAGACATAGCTTCAACTTTCTCTTGGAAAACTTTTCCAGAGCTGCTCTTAACTTGTGCGACGAAAGTAGGCATAGGACAAATCAGTTATCAGTTATCAGTTATCAGTTATCAGTTATCAGTTATCAGTTCACTGTTTACTAAAAAAACTTCCCATTTCCCACTCTCCTATCCCTTTTACACAGGATTTGTTATTAAATCCGGGCTTTAGTTTTGGCGTTAGCACTGGACCCAGCGACAAGACGTTGTAATTCATCGGGTTTACTACTTTTAGAAATCGCCTCTTCAAAGGATATAACACCGCTAACAACTAAATTAGCTAATCCCTGTTCCATAGTTTGCATTCCTAGCTTCATTCCTGTTTGAATTGCTGAGTAAACTTGGGGGGCTTTTCCTTCGCGAATTAGGTTAGCGATCGCTGGAGTTACCACCATGATTTCCTGTACCATTGCCCGGGCAAATTCCCCCGGTTTAGGATTTTTTTTCCTGACTAGGGTTTGACTAAAAACTGCTAGTAAAGAATTGGATAACATGGAGCGAATTTGTGACTGTTGGTTAGCGGGGAAAACGTCAATAATCCGATCGACTGTTCCCGCTGCCGAGCTAGTATGTAGGGTTCCGAAGACTAAGTGACCGGTTTCCGCCGCCGTAATTGCCAAACTAATTGTTTCTAAATCCCGCATTTCTCCCACAAGGATAATATCAGGATCTTCGCGTAAAGCTGCTTTTAATGCGTTAGCAAAACTCTTGGTATCTTCTCCTTTTTGTCGTTGGTGAAACAGGCTTTTTATATTAGGAAAAACATATTCAATTGGGTCTTCTACAGTTAAAATGTGTTCAGACCTAGTCCGATTAATTAAGTCTAAAATTGATGCTAAAGTGGTAGTTTTACCTGAACCTGTTTGTCCAGTTACGAGAATTAATCCCCTCGGTCTTTCCGATAATTCTCGGACTACTTCTGGTAAATTTAATTGTTCAAAGTTAGGAATTTTAGAGGACAAAGCGCGTAAACAAGCTGCATAAGCTCCCCTTTCTTTATAAACATTGATCCTAAATCTTGCTAATCCTTTCACCCCATAGGAACAGTCTAATTCCCAATTCTGCTCTAACTCTTTTATTTGACTATTATTGAGCATACTAAAAATCAATTTCTGACAATCTTGCGGGGTTAAAGATTCTTCATTAATCGGGGTGAGTTTGCCACTAATGCGAAAATAGACCGGCGCACGGGACTGAATGTGCATATCGGAACCGCCCATCTCGACCAATTGTTCCATTAAATCTTCGATCATTAAGTCCATAAGTTAAACTCCATCTATCTATAAAGTGAAAACTGAAAAGGGGATAGGAGCCAGTCCCGATGAAAAAATTTTCACCCCCACAGGTGAAAGAGGTTTCTTTCCCTACACCCCACACCCCACACCCTCTTTTCCGTCAGGAGACAAATTCATAATACTTTTGCCTGTTCCGGAGTTCCCTGATCACTGATCACTGAAAAACTGTCTTAACCACTAAATCGCGGTCTCATACAATAGGGACAATCGAGCCATTCTGGTTGTAGTTCGGCGCGACAACCACTACAGATTAAACCGCTTTTCCGTTTAGCTTTTAATTCCGCTTCCAGACCAGAATCGCTAAATGTCACCCGTTCCACTTCTTCGAGGGTGGTGTAACCCTCGCGCACCAGATTTAAACTGTAGGCTAGGAGTGTCACCATGCCCTCATCGACGGCCGCCTCCTTAATGCGATCGGTGGTTGCCCCTTGGTTAATTAATTGCTGTAGTCGTTCACTATTCTGCATTACCTCATAGACACCGATGCGACCTTTATAACCGCTGCCGTTGCACTTGACGCAGAGATTGCCCTCTCTTCGCGCCTGTTGAATTTCCTCTATGGTCAGGGTATTAGCCCTATAAAAGGTCACTTCCTGTTCATTGGCGGCGGAAAGACCAAAACGGGCCAATTCCTCTTGGGTGGGGTGATAGGCGACTCGACACTCGGTACAGACGCGCCGCATCAGACGCTGGGCCAAAACTCCCAACAGAGAACCAGAGATCATAAACGTTTCAACCCCCATCTCATCGAGACGAGCGATCGCACCTGCGGCATCGTTGGTGTGTAGGGTAGTTAAGACCAAGTGACCAGTTAAGGCGGCCTCGATCGCTGTTTTAGCCGTTTCCTTGTCCCTAGTTTCTCCCACCAGAATCACATCCGGGTCTTGTCGCATGAATGCCCGCAGAATCGAGGCGAAATCCATGCCTTTTTCGCGAATTACCTGCACCTGGGTGATGCCTGGTAGAGAATATTCGATCGGATCTTCGGCGGTACTGATATTGACCCCAGGGTGATTTCTTTCCGCTAACACCGAGTATAAAGTGGTGGATTTCCCCGAACCGGTGGGGCCCGTCACCAGCAACAGACCAAAGGGATGACTGGCCAAGTCTCGGACGATTTGCAGGGTCTTTTGATCGGTGATTAGTTTATCTAAACCCAACTGGGTAGACGAGTTATCGAGAATCCGTAAACAGACTTTTTCCCCGTAGCGACTGGGCAGGGTATTAACCCGAAAATCCACTTTCCGCCCTTGATAAATCCGCCGAATTTTACCATCTTGGGGAAGACGACGTTCGGCGATATCGAGTTCGGCCATGATTTTAAAACGGGCTGTAACCGCCGGGGTAATTCTTTTCGGCAGTGGATCAAAAGCTTGATGAAGAACTCCATCTTTGCGAAAGCGAATTTTCAGGAATTCTTCTTGGGGTTCGATGTGAATATCGGAAGTCCCTTCCTGTAGGGCTTTAGCTAGAATTTTATTGACCAGGTTGATGACGGGGGCTTGATTAGCGTCTCCTTCTCCGAGATCATCGGCCACTTCATCGTCAGCACCAGAGACCACCTCAATACTGGCGACAATATCGGTGATATCCGAGAGTTTTTCCAGTTCTTTTTCTTTTTCGAGTCTGGCTTTTTCCCTTTCTAGTTCCGGTTGGGCCCAGTGGAATTTTTCCAGTAATCTTTCATAATCTTCGCTGGTAATCACTAAACGCTGTAAACTTAACTCCCTGGGGCGGAGGATACGATTAATATCGTCCGTAGCCTCTAGGTTGTCGGGATCGACCATCGCTATCAAAATTGAAGCCGGCTCTCCTTCGATTCGACGCAGGGGGATGAGACGATAGCGACGACAAAGATCGATCGGAATCAAAGAATCGATCAGCCTGGCTATTTCCAGTCCATCCACATCGCTCAATTCGGGGTCGATAGATTCGACTCCGTAGAGAATTTTTAGTTCAAATAACTGGTTTTTCTTATACTGTCGCTGTAAATCTGGGGGCAAAGGTCGCCCGGTTAGTTTTTGTAATATTTCTACTAACGATCCTCCCGATTTCCGTGTTTCCACTAGGGCCTGTTGCATTTGCTCGGCACCGATATAGCCCGACTGCACCAACTTGTTACCAAAGGGGGAAAAGTAATTGCGTAGGGCAACAGCACGGGTTTTCTTGGAAGAAAATGTCATAGACGATTCCTAACCTCTCCACTACCCTTTAATCTTTCCAATTTTACTGAGAAAATTGCATTCTAGCAAAAATTTTTCTAGATCACTGATTATTTATCCGGGCTGCCTATCGTGCTTTTCACGTTACTGAGGTATCGACAAGTTTTGCCAACAAGGGGTTTAAGCCCCTTGCCCATACCTCATTCTGATGAAACCTACTATATATCTAGTTACGGATATTGTCCACAAAATGTTACATTAAGGGTTAAACCTTGATTATTAGCTGGTACTTAAAGACCAAAATTAGCAGTAAATGGTCATATATTGCCAAATTCCCCACTATAATTGTATACCATGAGTGCAGAACCAAATACCTCAGCAATTTTCGAAGAAAACCAAGAATCCTTTTCTAATTCCCCTGAATCTCTTGCCAACGAATCAGAAACCAGTGTCACCGATGAGGCCAAAACGGTGACGGACAAGGCCGCCTCTAGCGAGGAATTTTCCCTCGTAGGCGGAATGACTATCGATTTTCTACAAGAGGAAATCGACACTCTCAAGCAGCAGTTAGAGGAGCAAACCCAACAGGTTGATGCTTATAAGAAACGCTATATCAGTCTAGCGGCCGAGTTCGACAATTTTCGCAAACGCACAGAGAAAGAAAAAGAGGAACTGGAAACAAAAACCAAGGGCAAAACCCTGATGGAAATTCTTGACGTGGTGGATAATTTTGAGCGCGCCCGTACTCAAATTAAACCGGCTAATGATGGCGAGATGGGTATTCACAAGAGTTACCAAGGGGTCTATAAAACCTTAGTGGACAGTCTCAAGCGTTTAGGCGTTTCCCCCATGCGTCCGGAAGGTCAACCCTTTGATCCCAGCTACCACGAAGCGATGATGCGGCAGTACACCGATGAACATCCCGAAGGCACAGTGGTGGAGCAGTTAGTGCGGGGATACACTCTCGGAGAACAGGTTTTGCGTCATGCTTTGGTAAAAGTGGCCGCCCCCAAAGAGGCGGATCCTAACGCTGATCAGTCCGAAGCCACTTCCATTCCATCCCAGGAATCGGTCTAAAATCCCGATGGGGATTAAACTGGTTTGAGGGTTAGGTATTAGCCGGTAGGGTCTGTATTCCCCCGCTATCCCCTATCCCCCATCCCCGCTCAGAGACTTTTTCTCTCTTGACCTATTTAACGTCAGTTCGGGTTAAGCAGATTTTGCCATGACTTTCAGGAAAGAATAGGGCTGACTGGCTACGGTAAAATTAGGGTTTCGGCTTATCTCGAACTGAGGTTAAAATAAAAAATATTTCAGTTATCAATTTTTGGTGAATATCAGAAAAGAAATCACTTTATTGATGATGTCCATGGCATTTTCGAGTACATTTTTCGGTGAGGTTTTCGCTGCTCCACGTCTTGACTGGCACAGTGCCGATTTTGAAGGTCTGCGAGTAATTGCCGAGTCAGCTTGGAAGACCGAACAGGAAGCAAAGAAACGCGGGGAAGAACTACACTTCAAATATGGATTTCAAAATCTGGGTATTCTTTGGATTCCTTACTATAGTAATCTATCGGGAAAATCGCTCTATCAAACAATTATCGTTCCAGAGGGCAATTGTGATCGATTTTTACAAGAGAATATTCGACGAATCAATCGCGATGCCTACTGCTTTACACCCAGTAATCGTGGTTTAGCTCCCAACCGTCGAGGTGGTCGTATTTTCTGATTTTATATCTCCATGGCTGTGGTAATTCTCAACTCAATTTTAGAGTGAGCAAGAAGACTAAAGCCTAAAATAAAAAAGAGGGCAGGTTTTACCCCACCCTTTGGTCTTATTTTAAACGAATTACTAACCGGCGATCGGGTTCCACGCCGCGACTTTCCGTGGTTAAATCGTTTTCTTCCTGAAAAAAGGCATGGATTTGGCGACGTTCCGCCGAAGATAGGGCTTTTAATTCTATTTCCTGTCCTGTTTGCCGCACTTGCGTTGCCGCTTGATTAACCCAGTCGAAAAGTTCTGCCTGTCTTTGTTGACGATAGCCATTGATTTCGACAATATAGAACTGATGTTCTGCCGACTCGACACCAATATTCAGAATCGTATTAGCTAGGGATTGAATCGCATCGAGTCCCTCACCCTTGTTAGCGAGGAGAAGTTCCAGTTGTTGGGGACTCAATTGACTGCTATCAATAATTAACCAACAGGAGGAAGGTCCAGTTCCCAATTCCTGCACACCAATCTGGACATCTGCGGGCATGGCCATCAACTTTAGCAGTTTTTCCAGCCATTGTTTAGCTTTCTCGCTATTTTGCTCCCATATACTCATTACGATGTTTTTTCCTTTTTCTTGCTAGAACGTTTTTCAAAGGGGAGAGCATCGCGGGTTTTTTCCGTTTTTTCCTGTTCCGCTACCAATTTTTGCAGGTTTTCTGGTAACGGTTCCCGCATCAAAATCACCGTTTGAATAGTTTGGAAGATGTTCGCGGTTAAGATATACATCAATACCCCGGCCGGTAAGGGGAAAAACAGGAACATCATACTAAAAATTATCGGGGTGATTTTATTCACCGTTTGCTGTTGTTGAGCTGCCCCCCCCGAAGGTGCGCCGGCACCGGATAACTCTTGGTTAACATAGATACTAATACCGAAAGCGATCACCATCGCCAAGATATCCCAGTGAATTTCACCATTCGCACCGGTTGCCCCAATTCTTCCCAGGGCCTCAATAAAGAGAAAACCCGTATTAGCGGCAATCCCCGGCACGATAACTTTAATACTGGCATCTCCGGGGGCTAAAGCGACGATGGAACCGTCTTCATTAACTTGCACCAGTTCTTGACCTTTAACCACCTCGTAGGTGGGTTTTAGGTTATTTTCGGGTGATTCCGTGGCTAATTGCCCCAAAGACTTGCCCTGGTCGTTTTGCAGGTCGATTTTTACCTGTTCTCCCGGGGCGATTTTATTGCCTTGGGGTAAAAAAGCGGTAATGGGATAGTGGAGAGACTCGTCAATATAGACGTTTTGGGGTTTGGTGGCATAGGGTTGGCGCTGCACGAGGGCGATTTGTTCGCTTGGCAGCACTTGTAAATCGACGGTATAGTTAATATCCGAGAAAGGGGAACCCCGCAGCGTCGCAAATAAAGCCAAAAGAATCGGCATTTGTAATAACAGGGGTAAACAACCGGCTAGGGGATTGCCCAACTCCTGCATTAATTTGCCCATTTCCTCCTGTTGTTTTTGGGGGTCATTTTTGTAGCGTTGTTGAATTTCTGCCTGTCTTTCCTTCATCAAGGGTTGAGTGATTCGCATTTTTCTCATATTGCGAATCTGGCCGGCGCTGAGGGGAAAGACGGCAAATCTCACCACTAGCGTTAAAGCAATGATGGCGAAACCGTAACTATGCACAATCCGAAAGAAAAAATCTAGGATTGGCAACATGATATTTGTGGAAATAAATCCGACTCCAAAATCCATGGGTTTAATCTATGCCTTCTCGTTTAATGGGGGTTCACTTTGACAAATCTAATTTATCGAATCGCGGCGATCGATTATTTTGTTTTATTGACTGATGATCGATTCTAGGGGACGACCGGTTTTATCGGCGACTCTTTCGGCAATATAGTCATGAATTTCCCGGAATTTCGGCATCGCGCGCATTTCTAAACGACTTCTATCCTTGAGAGTTACGACAATATCCCCCCAAACACCAATTCCTCTCGGCATTTTTGCCACTTTTGCCACTTCTGAATAGATAATATCCGTGCGATCGCGTCCCATCCAACCCCCGGTGATCGAAATCCGCCGATCAGTTATCTTATATCTTAACCAGATTGCCCGTACTACTGCCCCAACGGTCAAAGGTAAACAAATCACCGTAAATCCTAGCAGTATATTGATGATTAGGTCGCCGATGTGCGGACCCCCTTCATAAAAAGTTTCTTCTTTAATGCCCATGAATTATATTGGCCTTCACTAACAACTGCTTTAATTCTCGCAAAAAATGTTCATAATTGCACTCGATCGCCTCGGGACGGATAATGATTATCCCTCGCCATCCTGCCGCTATTTCTGGCAATAACTGCCGAATTACCGCTCGCATTTGCCGTTTTAGTCGATTACGAACCACCGCTTTTTTACTAACTTTCTTGCTAATCGAGATACCAAAACGACTGGGGCCGGGGGCATCTGGGCAAGAATCCTCTAAACTAATTAAGGTTAAGTGGGAACCGTGATAACGCCTCCCTTTTCCATAGACAGCTTGAAAATCCTGTCGATGTTTTAAGCGATGAACTTGGGGTAGTCCCACGAAAATTAGTCGGTTCCCAGAATAACCTAAACACTTAAACGATAGCGCCCTCTTTTCCGACGAGCTTTAATTACTTTGCGTCCGTTGACGCTACGCATTCTCGCTCTAAATCCGGAAGTGCGCTTCTGTTTGCGCGTGGTTCCTTCTAAAGTACGTTTACTCACTGCCGATTTTCCTCCTTAAGATAGAGTTACTCTATAGATATAAAGACACAATTTTCAATTATAACAAAATTACTAGGAATTGGGAAGCCCATGGTCAAGCTCCGTTTCGGTCGAGATATCTGTAATTGTCTCCCGGTGGCTGAAAAGCGGGAATGGTTAGTCACTAATGGTATTGGGGGTTTTGCTGCGGGAACTGTGGCCGGATTGCTAACTCGCTGTTATCATGGCCTGTTGATCGCTGCTTTGGCTCCACCGACGAAAAGAACGCTTCTTGTGACTAAAATCGATGAATCGGTACAATATAACCAGAAAATTTATCATCTGGCCAGCAATCGCTGGTTAGGTGCTACGATCGAACCGCAAGGCTATATTAATATCGAAAGTTTTCATCTGGAAGGCACAATTCCCGTCTGGACTTTTACCTGCGGGGATGCCTTACTAGAAAAGCGCATTTGGATGGAACAGGGAGAAAATACCACCTATACTCACTATACCTACCGTCGTGGCAATTCTCCCCTAACTCTCAATCTGACTGCTTTTGTCAATTATCGTGATTTTCACGGCAATACCCAGAGTTTTAACTGGCAAATGGCTATTAGTCCTCTGGAAAAAGGAGTGAGGGTGATTGCATATAACCATGCTGTACCTTTTTATCTATTAATCAGTCAGGGACAGGTTTTTCCCGCTCATATCTGGTATTATCGCTTTGATTTGGCCGTGGAACGTTATCGTGGTTTAATCGATCGGGAAAATCATCTCCATGGGGCTAGTTTTTCGGCTACTCTCAAACTAGGAGAATCGGTGACAATTGCCGCTAGTACCCGTCCCGATCCGAATTTAGACGGTCAATCTTCTCTAGAGTCTCGCTATCGCTACGAAAATAGTCTGATTAATCCCCAGCAGCCCGAATGGATTCAACAACTTACCCTCGCTGCCGACCAGTTTATCGTTAGTCGTCCTCTCCGGGATCAACCGGACGGCAAAACGATCATCGCGGGTTATCCTTGGTTTGGTGATTGGGGTCGCGATACGATGATCTCCCTAAGAGGATTAACTTTGACTACAGTCCGACCTGCGATCGCCCGTCAGATTTTACTAACTTTTTCCCGTTATCTAGACCGGGGTTTATTGCCGAATTTACTGCCCGATGGGGGAGAAATGCCCGAATATAACGCTGTCGATGCTATTCTTTGGTATTTTGAAGCCATTCGTTCCTATTTTAACCAAAGCCAAGATTTTGAGTTTCTCAGAACTATTTATCCCGCTTTAAAGGAAGTGATCGCTTGGTTTCGTCGCGGTACTCGCTACAATATTCACCTAGATGACGATGGTTTGATCTATGCCGGCGAAGCGGGAGTACAATTGACTTGGATGGATGCCAAAGTTGATGATCGGGTGATTACTCCCCGCATCGGCAAACCCGTAGAAATTAATGCCCTTTGGTTCAATGCCCTCAAAATAATGGTTCAATTTGCCCATTATTTGGGCATGGATGCCACTGATTACGAAAAAATGAGAAAAATGACCTTAAAAGGGTTTTCTCGCTTCTGGGATGATTCTCTGGGGTATTGTTACGATGTTTTGGATACGGACAAGGGTAATGATGCCAGTTTACGACCGAATCAACTTTTTGCCGTGTCTTTGTCGGTGGAGGAGTTATTAAATTCCTCACAGAAAAGGGCTATTGTCGATATTTGTGCTTTAAAATTGTTGACTTCTCGCGGTTTGCGATCGCTAGATGCCGATCATCCTGATTACCGTGGCGTTTACACTGGCGATCGCTTAAAAAGAGATAGTGCCTACCATCAGGGGACAGTCTGGGGATGGTTATTAGGGGCATTTATCGAGGCCCATCTGAAAGTCTATCGCGATCCCATTCTAGCTGAGAGTTTTTTAACACCGATGATCGACCATCTTCAGGATAGCTGTATCGGTAATTTAAGTGAAATTTTCGATGGTAATGCCCCTTTTACCCCTAGGGGTGCTTTTGCCCAAGCATGGACGGTGGCAGAGGCATTAAGAGTTTGGCAAGCGATCCGAGAATTTACGCCATAATCCTTTAAAATGAGCAATTGTTAGGTGTGTTAGGCCCCCTAAAGGGCCGACCCTAAAAACCTCAATTCGACGGTTATAGACAAAACTCTCATGCAGAAACCGCAAGTTATTTTTCTCGATGCTGTGGGGACTCTTTTTGGAGTAAAAGGCAGTGTCGGAGCAATTTATAGTCAAATAGCGGCGGATTTTGGGGTACAGGTGGCGGCCGAGCCTCTAGAACGGTCTTTCTTGGCTATTTTCCCCACTTCTCCCCCCCTAGCTTTTCCTAAGGTTGAACCGGCACAAATTCCTCAGTTAGAGTATCGCTGGTGGCGATCGCTGACTGGGGCAGTTTTTAATGATTTAGGTTATCTGGAACGATTTCCCGATTTTGAGGCTTTTTTTGGCGAACTTTATCATCATTTTGCCACGGCCGAGCCTTGGGTCCTGTACGAGGATGTCATTCCCGCTTTAAGACTCTGGCAGATTCAGGGGATCGAGTTGGGCATTATTTCTAATTTTGATAGTCGTATCTACCAAGTTTTGGCAGAATTAGGCTTAGAGTATTTTTTTCGATCGATCACGATTTCTTCTCAGGCAGGAGCAGCTAAACCCGATGCTGAAATTTTTCAAATCGCCCTGCAAAAACATGATTGTCCCTCGGCACAAGCTTGGCATATTGGCGATAGTAAAAAAGAGGATTACCAAGGGGCAAAAGCTTTGGGTATGGAAGCATTTTTAATTAAAAGATCAATAGGGTCTGCTGAATAAATCTAAAAACCTTGTTGGATAATAAGTACCTAAGCAAAATTAATTACACATATCTAACCACCTCTTGCCTCTTGCCCCTTGCCTCTTGCCTATCTTCACTAGGAAATTAATTTTGCACGACTACTTATCTTTGGCTCTTATCGGTAAAACCCTACACCCCACACCTCACACCCCACACTCTGCCTCCACTTTATAGGCAAAATAGCGATGATGTTTCAATCCCTAGTAGGGTTTAAGATTAATTGGAACTTCTGGTTTAATACTGACATCTTCATCTGATAAAGTTTCAATCCCTAGTAGGGTTTAAGATTAATTGGAACTTTAATTGTCAATGGAAGTATCGGATCGGGTGATGTTTCAATCCCTAATAGGGTTTAAGATTAATTGGAACTATAAAAGGTGGTCGTGGTCACGTTGCCCCCTATGAGTTTCAATCCCTAATAGGGTTTAAGATTAATTGGAACCTGAAACTTTAGAACTACGGATCAAAGATGTGTATAAAGTTTCAATCCCTAATAGGGTTTAAGATTAATTGGAACGGTACGCGGTCGAACCGAGCATTATTTCTCCAGAGTTTCAATCCCTAATAGGGTTTAAGATTAATTGGAACAATCATCCCATCTTAAGTTGGGATGATGATAGTTGGTTTCAATCCCTAATAGGGTTTAAGATTAATTGGAACGAACTATTATCAAGGATTGAAGCTTTAGAAGCTAGTTTCAATCCCTAATAGGGTTTAAGATTAATTGGAACGCGTTATTCCTAAATAAAGACCCCGATAACCTTGTTTCAATCCCTAATAGGGTTTAAGATTAATTGGAACATCTTTTAAGGGGGGGGGGAACTATGGAAGAT
>NZ_JADBTB010000208.1:0-9107 GCF_020246405.1 Microcystis sp. M083S1 | reverse complement strand
ATTTACTCGTTCATCTCCTAATATAGCGAGACTGATAACTGGTTTCTGATACAAATCAAAGGCACGATAGTTATAAATATACATCCTCTGAGGGAAATTTTCTTCGTATTGGCTTTGAATTTCAATATGAATCAAAATCCAGACTTCTTCACCCCTGAGTAACCAGACTTTATAAAGTTTGTCAGCGAAACGTTTTTTTGTCCTTGCTGAAGCGGTAATCCGTTTGAGTTCTTTTTCTAGGGATTCGGGAGTTTTTGTCCAATCAATTAGTTGGTGAACTTCGGGAAAGAAGAAATGTAAAAATGCTTCAAAATACTCGCTTAATGCTTCTTTCCAGGGTTCATCATAATTGGCGGTTGTTGGGTTCATTTGAGTTGTTTGCTTACTCGTAGGCTGTGAAGCGCGATAGCGTAACGCACCGATTTAATAATAGAGTTGGTGGTGGTAATCTGGGGATTTTGTGGTAAAAAAGCGGATATTTGTTCGATTCCGTCTTGATTGGGAGTGAGAATAACGGTGGCGACTTCTGGAATTACCCCAGCTTGGAGACTTTGATAATCGCTAACACCAGCATCGAGGAAAACTACGGTAGCGGTTAAACGCTGATTTCTCGCACTATTCACCTGATTAGCTTGACTCAAGCCATCAGATTGAGCAAAATTGAATAAAATATCGTCAATAGCAGGAAGAATCGGCAACAGTGAAGAAGTCATGACACTGACAGCAAAGGTTTATTGCTAACAGTTTTAGCCCAACAATCCCCAATTTTTCAATGGTGCTGTAACAAAAATTAAGATTATACAGAAAACGGGTTTCTTTGAGAAACCCGTTTTCTCTGTTGAGAATGTAGGATAAGGACAAGTCGAGAAGGCAGGCAATCAGCTTCGGGAAAATGTCACAGAAACCGCTTATGTTATTTAGCCATTCTTGGGGTGGTCGGTATGATTATCGGAATGGGTGGCGACCTATTTTTCGATTGTTTTTTTTAATTCTCGTCGCTAACATTCCGCAAGTTATAGCCGAACCTTTAGATAAATATTGCCTCTCACCAGTAGAGCGAAAACCCGAGACGAGATTAACATTATCCCCGAATAAAACAGCACGAGTAACAATCCCAATGCGGGGCCAATCGTTGGAGGTAGTCGTCTCCGGTGTCGATACCCTGCTACTGAAACGGAAAGGCACTCCAACGCCTCTGGTATCGGTGAGGGCCCCGCAATACGATTACGGCCAGATTGACGCTCTGGTTTCGACACAAGATGGTTGGCTCTGGATCGATGGAGGACAAATCGATTACATGGCCCGGCTCGATCTGAATGCTAACCCCCCTACCCTTGGTACACCGAAGGCACTTCCCGAACTCTACGAGCGACCCTGCTCGTTTTGGCATCGTTTCTGGGGTAACTGTATCATCGCTCAGGGAGTTTACAGCCAGGCGTTGGATCGCGTATTGATCACTGGTCATCCCGCTACATTTTGGGGACGATCATCCCTCACCACCTTGGAGATCATTGCTGGAAAAGCGAAAGAGATGGGGTCGATCGCACGGGGTGCTAGTCTTGTTTACCCCGTTTATGATGTCCCGCGATTACGAGGTATTTTGCTCAGAGGCATAAAAGATGAGTTGTTCTTTTACGATGGGATTACTGTCACCACCATACTTTCAGGAGAAAGTGCGCGGAGTCGGAACGGTATAACTGGGTGGTACATCGACAGCACTCACTCTGGGAGAACTTTCGTAACTAACGCTGGTCGTTTCCGCGATCCTTTTCTTAGGGAAATAAAAGCAGGGCCACTGGCGATAGCGATCGCTGTTCCCAAGACACTCGCCGGAAGTTGGTTGAGTTTGTTTCAAAAAGTGGATAAGGAGCCGTTGTGGGGAATTACCCGTCAGTCCCTTTTTGTGGAAATACAAGGCACTTTCAAACCGGTCGCTACCGTTCGAGAGGGAGCTTTTCTAGAGGGACCGGCCGGTATCGAACAGTCGTCAGATGGCTCGATCACTTTCACCGTTAAGGACAAAACCACGGGGCGCTCTACCGATTACCTGCTCGCACGCTCCTCTGTGACAGGCCCGTGCGGGATTCGTTTAAATGCCCGAAGACCGATATTGCTCACCCCGTAGTTTTTCCCAGGATAGACATTGCCCACCACCGTTAAATAAGAGTGTGAACTACTCTCGGTTTGTTTCTGGCATTTTTCTTGACCAAAAAACCTAAACCCCTTTCTAGCAAAGCTTTCACTGATATTCAGCTAACCCTAAGTAAATCTCCTTAAGAGCGATCGCATAAGCACCATTCGCCTTTCCTAAAACCTCATCACTGACAACCTCAATCTCAGGAAGTTGAGTGAAATCTCGGCTTTTCCACTGCTGTTGTAGTTCTGTCGCCTTAACCACATCATAACTTGCTCCAAAAGCGGTTTCTAAATTCGCCCAAAAACCATCAGATTGAGCGAAATTGAACAAAACATCGTCAACAGCAGGAAGGCTCGGCAAAAGGGTAGAAGTCATGACATTAACTGCAAAAGTTTATTGCTAACAGTTTTAGCCCAACAATCCCCAATTTTTCAAGACTTCCATAACATAAATTTACAGAAAACGGGTTTTTTCGAGAAACCCGTTTTCTCGATAGGGTTTAAAGATAAATGGGTGGGCAGTGCAGCGGCCTAGGGTTCTGATAAAATATGAAGTGTAACTGGATTAGGCATCGTCCCTGATTGCCGATGCTGACTGGGGATAACTGCCAGGGGTTCTACTACTTAGAAAAAAATTATCAAGTTTGTGTTGATCACTCAAGGAGAAATTTTTATGGAAATATCTCGCCCTAATCAAGCAGAATTAACCGCCGAAGAACAACAGGAACTAGAAAAGTTACGGGCTATTATAGAACAGGCTAGTGTTGATGGCGTGATCACTCAAGGGGAAAGGGAAAGAATCGCCCTAGCTATGAGGTCTGATGGTAAAGTGACCCTAGAAGAATTAGAGTTAGTCAGAACTTTAATTACCGAAAAAGTGAGCAAAGGGGAATTAGTTCTCGATTATCTTTAAACTCTGGAAAATCGGATAAAAAAAAGACGGGGTGAAAACCCCGTCCTATTTGTCAAGAATTATGACAAATCCTTGACTTGTGATACTAATTGTGCTACCACATCTTGAGCGCTACCGAAGAGCATAAAGGTTTTGGGATTGTAGAATAATTCGTTTTCTACCCCGGCAAAACCCGATCGCATACTGCGCTTAATCACGATCGTGTGCTGTGCCTTATCCACGTCGAGGATTGGCATTCCATAAATCGGACTAGCTTTATCGTGACGGGCAGCGGGATTAACCACATCATTCGCCCCAATAATTAAGGCCACATCGACGCGCTCAAACTCAGGATTAATATCATCCATATCGTAGAGTTGCGGATAGGGAACATTAGCTTCGGCCAGTAATACATTCATGTGTCCTGGCATTCTTCCTGCGACGGGGTGAATAGCATATTTAACCTCAACGCCATTTTTTTCCAACTGTTCAGCCAATTCTCGCACTGCGTGCTGTGCTTGGGCCACTGCCATGCCGTAACCGGGTACAATCACCACAGAACGCGCATAACCGAGCATCATGGCCCCTTCTTCTGAATCAATAGCATGAACCGATTTATCAAGGCTAGAAGTGGCGCTCGCTTCGCCCCCAGCACTAGCACCTGTACCAAATGCCCCAAATAGTACACTAGCCAGCGATCGATTCATGGCTTTACACATGATCTGAGTCAGGATAATCCCCGACGCACCCACCAAAGCACCAGCGATGATCAGCATACTATTCATCAGGATAAAACCGACCACGCTGGCGGCAAGTCCCGAAAAAGAGTTTAAGAGGGAGATAACCACGGGCATATCGCCGCCGCCGATGGGAAGCACGAATAAAGCCCCGAAAATTAAGGAAAGTGCCACCAAGGTCAGGAAAACATCGATCGAGGTGGGATCAAAAAAGAGATAGACACTACCCCCTAAAAAGGTGAGTAGCAAGAGAATGTTAAAGGGTTGTTGGAAAGGAAAAGTTACGGGGGCGCCACTGATTAATTCCTGTAATTTGGCAAAAGCGAGGACACTACCGGTAAAAGTGACACCACCGATCAATACACCCAAAATAGCGATCAGTATCGAGTCAAAGGCAATATTTTCACCACTTTGCAGTAAACGCCAATATTCGCCCATGGCAATTAAAGCACTGGCAGCACCGCCTAAACCGTTAAAAATCGCCACCATTTGGGGCATAGCTGTCATCGGGACTTTTTGCGCCGAAACTAGACCGATAATTGAGCCAATCACCAACGCCACGGCGATTAAACCATAGCTGAGGATTTCTTGATTGATTAAGGTGGCAATAATGGCGATTAGCATCCCGATGGCAGCCAGAAAATTGCCTTGACGGGCGGTAGCGGGGGAAGATAATTGTTTAAGACCGATGATAAATAAAATGGCGGCGAGTAGATAGGATAACTCGATCCCTGTGATAAGGGCATTATTCATGATTTAGCCTCTTTTTTCTTGAACATTTGCAGCATTCGATCGGTAACGACAAAACCACCGACCACGTTAACCATCGCCAAAATAACGGCAATTAACCCTAAAATTACGGTTAATTCGTGCCAATCCGTGCCTCCGGCGATGAGGAGCGCACCGACAACGGCGATACCTGAAATTGCATTCGCTCCCGACATCAGGGGTGTATGGAGAGTGGGAGGAACTTTGTTAATCACCTCGAAACCGACAAAGGAAGCGAGGACAAATACCACTAAAGCGGTTAAAAGTTGGGCAGTCATTGGTTAAAGAAATAGGGGATAGGGTGTGGGGATTGGGGAAGTGGGGATTGGGGAAGTGGGAATTATGAATTATGAATTATGAAGTGGGAAGTGGGGAGAACAAAGCTGCCTTCTGACTCCTGACTCCTAACTCCTAACTCCTGACTCCTGACTCCTGCCTCCTGAATCCTGATAGCTAAAAAGCGGATAACTGTTCACTGAGGGCGGATTTAATGCGTTGGTTGCGGATTTCGCCAGCGTGGGTGACACAGGCACTATCAATGATGTCATCGGCAAAATCGAGGTTTAAACTGCCCTCTTTGCTGACTAGAAGCTGTAGCAGCATTTGCAGGTTTTTGGCGTACATCTGGCTGGCATTGGTGGCCACTGTGGCAGGAAGATTAACGGCTCCGACGATTTTTACCCCATTTTCGATGATTTCTCGTCCCGGTTGGGTGTAGGCGCAATTTCCGCCCTGTTCCGCCGCTAAATCAACGATTACCGACCCCGCTTTCATGGTGGCGATCATTTCTTTGGTGACTAGCAGCGGGGCCTGTTTCCCCGGTACTTGGGCGGTGGTGATCACCACATCAGCCCGCTTAATTGGTTCCGTTAGGGCTTGACAAATGCGCTCCTGTGTGCTAAGAGAAACCTCTTTGGCATAACCGTTATCGGCGACGGTATCTTCTTCTAGGGGCATTTCAATAAATTTCGCCCCGACACTCTGTACTTCTTCTTTGACTTGGGGACGAATATCAAAAGCCTCCACCACTGCCCCCAAACGGCGGGCGGTGGCGCAAGCTTGCAATCCGGCAACTCCTGCCCCCAATACCAGCACCTTGGCTGGGGCGATCGTACCGGCGGCGGTAGTCATCATCGGGAACATTTTCGGCAGCTCAACGGCGGCGAGGAGTACCGCTTTGTAACCGGCGAGGTTAGCCTGAGAGGAGAGGGCATCCATACTCTGGGCGCGACTACTGCGGGGAATTAATTCCATGCTCAAAGCTGTAATCCCGCGCTCGGCTAATTTGGCAATGCGCCGGGGTTGCCGCAGGGGATCGAGAAAGCCGATGAGGATACCACCATTTTTCAGGCGATCGATCTCGCTATCGCTAGGAGGGACGACTTTGAGAATAATATCAGCAGTTTCATAGATATATTCGCTGTTTTCGCTCAGGGCGGCTCCCACGGCACTATAGGCACTATCGGCAAAGTTAGCGCTAATTCCCGCCCCATTTTGGACCATTACCTCAAATCCCGCCTTGACTAAACGGGCGACGGTATCCGGCACTAGCGCCACCCGCGCCTCGCCTTGGTCACTTTCTTTGATTACGCCGATTTTCATGGCTGGGTTTCTCCTTAGTAAGTCCTTCTCTTGTCTTATGCTGTTAGGGTAAGGGTTTCGTTAAATGCGATCGATCCCTTGGGATAATTTCGAGTCAAAATTGCTTTTCACTTCCATCCTAGCTATCCTCACCTTTCTGGCTCTTTTTCGGGCTGAATCTTAGGATTATCTTCAGAATTAAAGGGTTTTGAGCGGCATTGTTTGGGATTTTTTTCTAATGATGAGGTACGAATTTTTTATTCTGGGAAACGCCAAAACGGTTAACATTAGCCAGTCTTCGGTCTTAGATACCAGATTAGGCTATACTTCATATTGATGAGAAGGGCTGTAATACGTCTCGACAATCTCAAAGTTTTACAGTTCTTTTAACTTCGATCGCAATTCCTCTAATTCTGCATCTACTGCTGAATCCTTGAGGGTGGGTGGATGGGCAGTGTTACCCAGTAACATTTGTGCTTTTAGCAGTGCTAATTCATCATCCACATCGCTACTCGCTTCTAGTCCAACGAATACCCGTTCGGCTCTCCCAGGTTTGGTGGGTAAAATGTATTCTAAGATACAGTCTTGGGGCAGTGAGTGGAACGAACCACAGAGACACAAAGGACACAAAGATCGATCGATCATAGAGTAAGTTAAACTTATCACACAGAATCTAGAAGAACCCCCGTTCCATGTCGCTAGGACTCAATTCACCAATCGCTTGACTACTGGATTCTAACTGCATAAATTTTGCTTCCATGCGCTCAAAAGCTGAAGGGTAAATAGTATCTATACTGCCGAGACTTTGTTGGTTAATCTTTCTTTCTAAAATTGGCAATTTTTCTTTCAGTTTATCAACTTGGATATTCAGTTTTTCCAGTTGATTTTTAATAATATTTGCGGTATTAATGTGATGTTTTTTCTTTATATTAGCTTCTTGTGCCAGAGACTCATCACCTTTATCTAGGGCGAGTTTAACTCTTTCTTGCCATTTTAAAACCTCAGCTTGTGCCTGGTTGTACTGTTGTTCGGCTCTTTTTTGTAAGGCAATTACTTCGATAATTGAGGAACGTAAATTAGATAAATCATCCCGCATAATAGTGATGGTTAATTATGACTAGCAATTAAGAAGATGTTAAGTATTTAAATTGCTTGTTGAGATGAGCCAAGAGGCAACACCCCCCCTTGCCCCTAGGGTTAATTCATAGTAGGGTTAATTCATGTTAGGGTTAATTCATAGTAGGGTTAATTCATGTTAGGGTTAATTCATGTTAGGGTTGATTCATAGTAGGGTTGATTCATGTTAGGGTTAATTCATGTTAGGGTTAATTCATGTTAGGGTTAATTCATGTTAGGGTTAATTCATGTTAGGGTTAGTTCATAGTAGGGTTGATTCATGAATCAACCCTACCCCGACGTCGGAGGAGAGAACTAATCTAAGGATAGGCGGTTAAAATGCGTTTTAGCTTATTCCCTATCTCAACAACAAAATTAATTAATAACTAGAGACGTACCGTAGATGGTACGTCTCGACGCTCTCAAAGTTTTACAGTTCTTTCAACTTCGATCGCAATTCCTCTAATTCTGCATCCACTACCGAATCCCTGACGGTGGTTGCTTGGGGTAAAGTGGGTTGACTAGAAGTTGTGCTGGGGGGTAATACTCCCCCGGACATTTGTGCTTTTAGCAGTGCTAATTCATCCTCCACATCGCTACCTGATTCTAGGGCAGCGAATTGACGTTCCATGTCGCTACCAGTGATTTCACCGATCGCTTGACTACTGGCTTCTAACTGCATAACTTTTTCTTCCATGCGCTCAAAAGCATCCACGGAACTACTGGTATTGATACTGCCAAGGGTTTTCTGGATTTGTTCGTTAGCTTTTGCGGCTCTGGAGCGAGCTACTAACATATTTTTCTTGGTTTTTGCCTCAGAAATCTTACTTTCGAGCGCGATCAAGTTTTTTCTCAGACTATCTACCTGTACCGTTTGCTGATCCAGTTGATTTTTGAGAATGGCGGCGGTTTCCGTGCAATCTTTCTTGCGTTTAAGAGCTTCCCGAGCGAGAGTTTCATCCCCTTTAGAAAGGGCTAATTTGGCTCTTTGTTCCCATTTATTGGCTTCTGACTGGTCTTTGCTGTATTTTTGTTCCGTTTGTCGTTGTTCTGCGATCGCTCTAGCAACCGCTTGACGTACCTGTACTAGATCCTCTTGCATATCACTGACAGCTTGCTCCAGCATTTTTTCTGGATCTTCAGCCTTGCTCACCATATCATTGAGGTTAGCTCGGACAACTCGGCTAAGGCGATCGAATAAACCCATGACGCTCTTGTTCCTCTCGGTGTGTACTAAATCAGTTAACTGTTCTTAAAATTTCCCATCTTGCCTAACGGCTCATTCTCTAATATAAACCACGGGAGCTAGGATAGGGGATAGGAGTTAGGAGTCAACAGTCAAGAGTCAGGAGACAGCTTTTTTTCCCCACACCCTACACCCTACTTCATAATTCATAATTCATAATTTATAATTCCCTATCACCCATCCAAGTTTTCTTGTTTTAACTTGAGTAATTCCGCTTCAATTTGTTTTTGTCCCTCCAAATCTTGGAATTGTCGCTCTAAGGGGTCTTTATACTGGATTAAATCGGCTTGGGATTCGGCTTCTAGGACTTTTGCTTCTAATTTCTCGAAAATAGTTCCCATCTGACTGCTGTTCAAACTGCCCATAATTTCTTGGGCTTTTTGACTGGCACTCGCTGATCGCAATCTGGCCACATAAAGGCTTTTCTGTGCTTTCATCTCAGCATATTTGCGTTCAATTGTCAAGAGTTCTTTCTTTAATTTTTGTATAACTGGACTTCCCCGTTGACAAAAGGCCATAACCTGTGCTGTAGAAGGGATTAAGAGAATTTACAGCACCCCGTTACTGGGTACAAATCAGGGAAACTCCCAATAAATCTAACGCTTTTTGTTGCAGTTGGGTCGGTCGAGTT
>NZ_JADBTB010000207.1:0-39781 GCF_020246405.1 Microcystis sp. M083S1 | reverse complement strand
GTAAGGAGATGCTACCGTTTCTGTAAAAATTTTGGGATTATGAAGAAGATATTTAATCTTTTAATCAACCTTAAACTATTTACTTTTCCTAATCTCCACAATTACGATGCTTTTTCATGTCTTATTTGAAAACGCTATATAATTATAACAATCACAGTACAGACAATGAATGAACAACGCGCCCAAGCATATATTAATTTAATTGAACAGTTGCTCGCTTGTGCCGATGGTGAGGAAGCCAACATCCTGCAAGCTAATCAGGAATTGATTGATCCCGAATTTTTGCAGGTGATGGAAAACTATACAACAAGGTTAGAAGAACAAGGAAATAATAATCCTGTTGCTTGGTTACGGAACATAGCGCAATAGTTGGGGCAGTTTCTCAACCCTCAAGCGAGAAGTATAGAGGAATATCAGGGGTTTTTATTAGAAGTATTACAAGCAAAAGCAGAGATTAATGATGGCCGTGCTATAATAACTGACAACGATTATTATTATAAAAATATGCAGTATAAAGTCAGTCTTAAGAAAACAGAAGAAGGATATGCTGTTTGGTGTCCCGGTTTACCAGGCTGTGCTTCTCAAGGTACAACAAAAGAAGAAGCTCTCAATAATATTCAAGATGCTATTGTGTCTTATTTAGAAGTTGCCGAGGAATTGAATCAAGGTGTAGAATCTTGTTATGTGGAAGTTGAATTAAATCATGCCTAGTCTTCCCGGAATTAATCATCAACGAGCCATTAAAGCCTTTGAAAAAGCAGGATTTAGGATTGTTCGACAGGGTAAACATATTACAATGACTGATGGAGAGCATATCTTAACAATTCCCAGAGCTAATCCAATTAATGCTTATACAATGGGAACAATTATTAAAGGTGCCGGAATGTCTATTGAAGAATTTAAAAAACTTTTGTAAAAGCATCGGATTAAGGTTATGGACGAAAAACGCCCCCAAGCATATATTAATTTAATTGAACAGTTGCTCATTTGTGCTGATGATGAGGAGCGAACTAATATTCTGCAAGCTAATATGGAATTGATTGACCCTCAATTTTTGCAGATGATGGAAAACTATGCAACAGGGTTAGAATAATAAGGATACAATAATAACCATGCAGATTGATTTAACACAAAACTTTGGGCAATATCTCAATCCTCAAGCGAGAAATATAGAAGAATATGAGGTGTTTTTAACTGTTGGGGACATTGACAATAGGCTAAGGTGTTGTTAGCATATCCAACATGAAGGCTACCGCGATCATTTGTCGTCGCGTCATCTTGGCCCCAGACGCATTCGCAGAAGTCCCTGTCTGGCCTGTTCCCCAACCAGTTCTGCCATTGGAGCATCCTTACGTCATATACTTAAAAGTAGGATAAGAAATTGTTTAGAGAGTGATCCAAAACTTTAAAGATAAAGAAGCTCAAAAAGTTTTTGAACGTAAACATTCGCGTAAATTGCCATTAGATATCCAACAAGTGGCATTGCGAAAATTGCGGATGCTTAATCGTGCGGAAACCCTGCAAGATCTTCGTGTCCCACCAGCAAATCGATTGGAACGTCTGGTTGGTGACAGGGAAGGTCAATATAGCATTCGGGTTAACGATCAATGGCGAATTTGCTTTGTCTGGCAAAACGGTGATGCTCTAGACGTAGAAATCGTTGATTATCATTGAGGTAAAATAATGAATGAAGATAAACTAATGCCAATTCATCCCGGTGAGGTTCTTTTAGAGGAATTTATCAAGCCAATGAACCTTAGTCAGAATCAAATAGCTCTGGCTCTTGGAGTTCCCGAACAATGTATTAACGAAATCGTTCACGGAAAGCAGCCTATCACGGCGGATATAGCTCTTCGGTTAGCTCGTTATTTTGATATGTCACCGCGATTTTGGCTGGGATTACAAATGGATTACGATCTGGACGTTGTTGAAGATGAAATAGGAGATCAATTGGACAAAGAAGTTGCTGTAATGACAGTTATTTGTGCAGAAAAGTAATTTGTTTGATATGTTCTAAGGCAGAAACTTGGAATATATCAAACAAATTTGGCAGCGACCCCCCCTTGACAATCACGAATATTTATTGTATCACGTTAAATCATAAGGTTGGTCTCTCTCAAAAAAAATCACAGTCCATCACATAATCACATCAATCACAGTACAGACAATGATGGAAGACTATGCAACAGGGTTAGAAGAACAAAGAAATAATACTCCTGTTGCTTGGTTACGGGATATAAAGTATAGAATCTTGTTATGTAGAAGTCTAAAGCATGATCTATATGATTATTTAATTGACTGTCATTCTAGCCTGACCTATAATCATGGAAAGCTCAATCAGGAAAGTGAAAATGAGACAGGTACTTACAGCGAGAATTTTTCAAGAAGATAATTGGTTTGTTGCCCAATGTTTAGAGGTTGATGTTGCTAGTCAAGGGGAAACAGAAACCGAGGCGTTAAACAATCTGCAAGAGGCTTTAGAATTACATTTTGAACCGCCTTGTGCAACAGTTATTCCCCGATTACAGAAGATAGAGGTAGAAATCAATGCCGCTTAAGCCTTTATCTTATCGTGAGATTAAACGCAAGTTGGAAGCGGCAGGGTTTGAAGTTGTTAGTCAAAAGGGGAGTCATGTTAAGTTTGCCAAGGATACTCCCGAAGGAAAAATGACAACGATTGTTCCCTGTTATAAGGAGGTAACAATCGGTACAATTAGCAGTATTTTAAGGCAAGCGGGATTAAGAGTTGATGAGTTTGAGCGTTTATAGTTAATATCCTCTATAGCATTCTGTGTCATAATCGCCCTATATCAAGGGGACTCATCCTATCATAGAGTCATCCGCCAAAAAACATCATAGTCCCTCATTCAATCATTCTAATCACAGTACAGACAATGAATGAACAACGCGGCCAAGCTTATGTTAATTTAATTGAACAGTTGCTCACTTGTGCTGATGGTGAGGAACTCAATAATATTCTGCAAGCAAATCAGGAATTGATTGATCCCGAATTTTTGCAGGTGATGGAAAACTATGCAACATGGTTAGAAGAACAAGGAAATAATGATCATGCGGACTTGGTTACGGAATATGGCGCAACAATTGGGGCAGTATCTCAATTCTCAAGCGGCAACTATAGAGGAATATCAGGGGTTTTTATTAGAAGTCTTACAAGCAGAATATGAAAGTAATGATCCTGCGGTGGTTTATCCTATCCTACAACGCCGTCAACATCTTTTAGATGATACTTTTGCCCAACTGTTGCAACAATGGGCTAGAAATGTGTTTTCTGAATGGAATGCTGAAGAAGTGGCATTTAGTGCCAGGGTGATAGAAATTTTATGTATTCATATTTATCAGTTTAACTTAGGAAGTCGGGCTAATAATCTGGAAATTGCTATTACAGGATATCAGACCCTCTTAGAAGTATATACCCGTGAAGCTTTTCCTGAAGATTGGGCAGGGACACAAAAGACTCTGGGGATAGCTTATCATGAGCGCATTCTTGGGGAAAGGGCGAATAATCTAGAGTTAGCTATTGCAGCTTATAACCTGTCGTTAGAAGTATATACCCGTGATGCCTTTCCTGAAGATTGGGCAGGGACACAAAATAATCTGGGGAATGCTTATAGTCAACGCATCAGAGGTGAAAGAGTAGATAATCTAGAGTTAGCTATTGCAGCTTATAACCTGTCGTTAGAAGTATATACCCGTGATGCCTTTCCTCAAGCTTGGGCAATGAGACAAAATAATCTGGGAGAAGCTTATAGAAACCGCATTGTTGGGGAAAAGGCAGATAATGTAGAGTTAGCGATCGCAGCTTTTAACCATTCATTAGAAGTATATACCCGTAATGCCTTTCCTCAAGCTTGGGCAACTGCAAAAATCAATTTGGGGAATGCTTATCAAACTCGCATTGTTGGGGAAAGGGCAGATAATGTAGAGTTAGCAATCGCAGCTTATAACCAGTCTTTAGAAGTATATACCCGTGAAGCTTTTCCTCAAGATTGGGCAATGACACAAAATAATCTGGGGGCTGCTTATAGTGATCGAATCCTTGGGGAAAGGGCAGATAATGTAGAATTAGCGATCGCAGCTTATAACCAGTCATTAGAAGTATATACCCGTGAAGCCTTTCCTTATGAATGGGCAACGACACAAAATAATCTGGGGAATGCTTATCTATCTCGCAGTCTTGCTAAAGACTGGGCAAGATTACAAAATAATCTGGGGACGGCTTATATATCCCGAATTCTTGGGGAAGAGGCGGATAATCTAGAGTTAGCTATTGCAGCTTATAAGCAGTCATTAGAAGTATATACTCGTGATGCCTTTCCTGAAAATTGGGCAAGGAGACAAAATAATCTGGGGACGGCTTATATATTTCGCATTCTTGGGGAAAGGGCAGATAATCTAGAGTTAGCCATTGCTGCTTGTAACCATTCATTAGAAATATATACCCGTGAAGCCTTTCCTGAAGATTGGGCAAAGACACAAAATAATTTGGGGTTAGCTTATAGTAATCGCATCAGAGGGGAAAGGGCAGATAATCTAGAGTTAGCCATTGTGGCTTATAACCAGTCTTTAAAAGTATATACCCCGACGGCTTTTCCCATAAACTGCTTACAAACAGGACGAAACTTAGGAATTACTGCTAACCTTATCGAAGACTGGGAAACCGCCATCAAAGGCTACAACTTAGCCATCGAAGCAGTAGAAAATATCCGACTCGAAGCCTCAAACCCTCAACGACAACAAGAAATTCTCTCTGAGGCAATGGATGTTTATGATGGCATTGTTCAATCCTATCTCAACCTCAATCAACCAGATCGCGCCTTAGAATACGTTGAACGCAGCAAAACCCGCTATCTAGTCCAATTGCTTACTGATCGAGATATTTATCCTAAAGGTAATATCCCCCAAACGATTATTACCGAATTAGATCGCCTCCGTCGTGCCATTATTGGCGAAGAACAACGGTTAGCCATCCAAGAACAAACCCGCAATAGGGGAGAAATTTTAACCCCAGATCAACGAAAACAACCCATCTTAAATGACTATACTCACCTCAATAAATTAAAACAAGAATTAAAACAATTTATTGATCGTGAAATAACCCCCATAGACCCCACTTTTAGCTTAACTCAAAAGGTTGAAAGCATTCCTATAAGTGAGATTCAATCCTTAATTGATCAAGATACTGCCATCTTAGAATGGTATATTGCAGGGGATAGTATTATGGCGTTTATTGTTACTAATGAGGGTTTGATCCCCCCTAACCCCCCTTCAAAAGGGGGGAATAGTGAGGTGAAAGGGGTTAAAGTTTGGCAATCTTCAGCAGAAGATCGAGAAAAATTGATTAATTTTATTAAAGATTATCGTGACGCTTATGAAAATAATAAAACCGAGTGGATTAATAATCTTAATTTTCGTTTAAATCAACTATCAGAAATTCTCCACATTGATGAACTTTTAGAACTGATCCCTAAATCTTGCTCTCGTCTCATCCTAATTCCCCATTGGTTTTTACATATTATTCCCCTTCATTGTTTACCCCTAAAAAATGGACAATTTCTCTATCAATGCTTTTCTAAAGGGGTAGGATATGTTCCCAGTTGCCAACTTTTAAAACTGGTAAAATTATCACAGCGAGAAAACTTTACTCGTCTTTTTGCCATTAAAAACCCCACCAGAAAAGACCTAAAACCTCTCTTAGGTGCAAATCTAGAAATCGAGAGAATTAGTCAAGGATTTGCCACTGAAAAAACCATTATTATTGGGGAATTAGAAGCATCAGAACAAACTCTAGAAAACCGTCGTCAAGAATTACAAGCATCTCATTGTATTCACTTTTCTTGTCATGGTAAATTTAATAATGAATCCCCTAGAGACTCAGCTTTAATGTTAGCAGATCCAGACGGTAACTTAGGAAAATCAGCTAACCTTACTCTAGCAGAAGTATTTGAAAAATTTGACTTAAGAGAATGTCGTTTAGTCACCTTTTCTGCTTGTGAAAGTGGTATAATCGAAAGTAAAGCTGATAGTATTAGTGATGAATATGTGGGTTTACCTAGTGGTTTTCTATTTGCAGGTAGTTCTAGTGTAGTTAGTACCCTTTGGACAGTAGATCCCCTAGCAACTACGTTATTTATGACTAAATTTTATCACGATCTTAAACGAATTTCTATCCGAGATCAAGGGAGTATTGCTATTGTTTTAAATAATACTCAAACCTGGTTAATAACATTGAATAGTAAAAAATTAGCCAGAATTAAAGATAGTCAAAAATTCCAGCAATTACTCGATCGAGTCTTTGAAAGTAAACGGGATAGAAGAAAATTCCAAGACTTATTAGAAGCTGCGGTTAAACGTGAACCCTATCCCTTTGCTAATCCCTATTATTGGACTGCATTTATCGCTACAGGGGTTTAATCTATTGTTCCTTGAGAATACAATTAAGTTGAGGTATTCTCCCCCCTTTTTAAGGGGGGTTGGGGGGGATCACTTTGATTCAAGAATCAGGATAATTTTGACAAAATTTATCCAGTCCTTGATCCTGAATATAAACAGCAACTATAGCAGATAAAATTCCCGCGACTTGCGGAGGACACATCAAATATCCTACAATAATACCTGTTAAAGTAGGGATAAGTGCGGGTAAATATTTTTCTCGCAACTTCGGTTGACAAATAGAATCCCGACATTTATTAAGAACAATAACAAACCAACGAAAATCAGCATTATCTTCTACCCCTTCAATCCCGTTACGAGTGGCAATAGACTCAGCAGCATCTGCTAAATCTCCCTCCCATTCCTCAATAACATCAAGTGCAATTAAAGCGTTCTCATTGTCCGCAAATTGAATACGGTACTGAGCAATTTTTTCCGGTGTTAACTGCGTTGCGTCTGACATAATATGATTCTTAAAGCTAAAACCAATTTTTTCCCATTATCTCACCTTATAATCGTCTCGTCGCTAAAGGTTTTGACTTTACCGATGGCAAGTTAATCCGGTCAAGATTAGCTTAGAAGACTAAGAATAAGCGAATTTTTGGGGTGAGAATTTACTTTTGTCAAAAATTATTACATATTCGCCAAAAAATACACTTTTTTGAGCAAATTAATGTACCCTAATTATACAAGGCGATCAATTATTTTGTCCCAAGAATTACGCGCTAAACGTATCTCCTGTTATCCCCAAAGTCAGGAAAAAGAGGAAGTCTTAATGAAGATGATTTCTGAACATTAATCAATTGAGGATAGGGAGAGGTTGCTAACGGTCAATATTGCCACCTGAATCGCTTTTTCGATAGCCTGTTGTTTGCTTTCTAAACTAATCCCTTCCTCTTTGTTTCTTTGGGCAATCACAGCACAAATACAAGCGGCAGTAAATCCATAAACCCCCGCCATTTTAAATAAAGTTCCCGCTTCCATTTCATAATTGAGAATATTTAAACGTCGATATTCTTCCGTAATTCCCTCTAAGTGACGCTGAAGATAAGGGTTAGCGGAAGACACAATTCTTTCCTGTCCTTCATAAAAACTATCCACAGAAGCGGTAATACCTAAATGATAATTTACTCCCAAAAATTGAGCCGATTTGACTAGAGCAACTGTCAAAAAAGGATCCGCCACTGCGGGATATTCCGGAGGAGCAATATCATTAGCTGCACCTTGCCTACATAAAGCCGCTTGCGAGATAATAATATCACCAATTTTTATTCTATTTTGAATTGCGCCACAAGTACCGATACGAATAATAGTTTTAATTCCCATCTGTATTAATTCATTAACCACAATACTCAAAGATGGCGCACCCATGCCACTGGTAGCCAGAAGAATTGGGGTAGAATTATCTAGATAGCCAAGATAACTATTTAATCCGCGATAATCCGATAGTAAACGTGCATTTTGTAAATAAGTTTCAGCAATATAGCGCGAGCGTTCTGGTTCCCCCGATAATAGGGTGATAGTCGGTTTTGCCGTGCCTAAATCCTCACTGCTAAAGTTGAGATGATAGGGTTTTTGGTGAGATAAGTTATTGGACATTTAAATCAAATTAAGAGCAGTTACTTTGGTTAAATAGGCTTTTAGTTATTATAACAACTTTAGGTTTCAATTAAAATTAAATATTTAATTATTGACAAAAGAGAATCAAGCTTAAGGACGACTATTGATGTTAAGTTCTTGCACTAATTCGTGTACTGTGGTTGAGGGATTGGCATCAAAAGGATGTTTTTTGGCTTCATCTCTATCTTGAATAAGTTTTGCTGCATTAGTGATTGCTGTTGTCTGGTATGGCTTTAATTTTTCGTACATATCCTCTCGATTTTTTTTATATTTTTCTTTCTTGTTTAATAATCCATACTTTTGCATCTGTTTAGTTAAAATTGTTAGGTATTCACTTCGGGATGTGGCAATATCCAGATATTGAAAGTGTAAAATAAACCAAATTTCAAAAGCTTCATTAGAATAGGCAATCTTGATATTTTTTTGTTTAGCCAGTCCTTCTGCTTGATTAAATTGCTCTTTAGAACAGTTATCTTTATCAAAAACGCACCAGATTTGATCAAATGAGTCATCTTTGTTTACATTATCTATAATCTTAATAGCTTTTTCTACTAAACTCAAGCTATTTTTACCTTCACCTTTCACCCTAACTTCAATTTTCTTAGGAACAGTAAAAGCCTTAAAATAGTTAACTTCAGTTTTTTCTCCCTCGCAAATAATTAAAAATCTTTTTCTTGTTTCTCTAGTCTTAGTTTGGCGACGCAAATAATCGGAAGTATTCCTGTTGTTACTCATACTAATTACCAATAATTGTACTTAAATCACCAATAAAAGGTATTGCTCCATAACGACCTTGAATATAATCTTTTTCAAAGGTATTATTATTATTAATATCAGCAAATTCCACCAAAGAATATAAATCTGTTGCTCCTTGATGATTTTTTTCGGTAAACCAAATTTGATCCCTCCTTAAAAATTTATGACTAAGTAAATTAATATCGTGAGTAGTAAAAATAAGTTGAGCATTTTTGGGATTAGTTTTCTGAGAATTAAATAATTCGATTATACTTCTAGTCATTAAAGGATGAAGTCTGGCATCCAATTCATCAATTACTAAAACTTCCCCTCTTTGCAAAGTGTCTAAAATCGGTGCTGACAGAGCCAAAATCTTTTTAGTTCCATCAGATTCATGATTGTCCATATCAAAAATTTCTAACTCAATCATTTTACCTGTTGAGTCATACTTTGGATGATAGGTTTTTATGGTAGCGGACTTTATTTCACCGCTAGAGTGACTGATGATATTTCTGACAACATCCGGTAAATCTTGCGGGAGACTGTCTAAGGAAATTTTTCTGGTTTCTGTTTCTAGGTTGAGATTGTCAATACTTAAATCTAATTTTTTAATTAACTTAGTCACATCATCAATCAAATCTTGTCTATTAGAAAGATGCTCAAGCGTAATCGCTTTTAATAATTCCACATCTAACCCAGACACAACACCTAAGTGACTAAACCAAGAGACAATTTCCACCGCTAGAGAATTATTAAATTGAGCCGCTAGTGATAAAAACAGAGTATTTTTTTTTGTCAATCCTCTTAGTATATTACCCTGTTCAATATTTTTGCTATATTCTATTTTATCGCCTTGCCGATTAAAAATTTTAGTTTCACGACTTCTGGGTGTACAAAATAACCATTCGGAAACTACTCGCTTTTGAGTTACTTCAAATCCATATCTATAAGTTTTATTTTTTAGCTGAAAAACTATTTCAAAAAAGGATGGTTTATCAACAGTTTCGGTACTTAATCTAAAGTCTTCCACATCTATTTTGTCAGTGATTTGTAATTTTGCAGAATTCATGACAAACCGTCGCATAAAATTGAATGCCAGAATTAAATTACTCTTACCACTGGCATTTGCTCCATAAATAGCGGCACTTTTCAGTAAACTAATTTGTTGATTAACCTTAAAAACATTATTTTTATCAAGCTCATCATTACCACAGGCCTCCTCTGCAGCTACCATACTGAGAGTTACTACATCTTTAAAAGAGCGATAATTGCCGACACTAAATCCGATGAGCATTGCATATTAACCCTAAAAGTCTCTAAGGAATAAAGGAGACGATACTTTTATTTTATGCACTTGTTGAGCATTTGAACAAGAATTGTCCTCAGAATCGGCAAACAATCACAGAAAAAAGGTAAGGAATTAATTTTCCTTACCTGATGATTGTAGCCTTTTGAAAACAAATTTACACTTTTGCTGACTCTTTAACTAACTTATCCCAACCCAATTCCTTGAGGTTATTGTTGCGACGCAGGGGACGAGTAGCTAATTCTAAAATATCTCGCGCATTGGTAAAACCGTGGATTTGAGCAAAAGTAAATTCTACCGACCATTTAGTGTTAATTCCCCGCGCTTCTAAGGGATTTGCATGGGCCATTCCTGTAATCACTAAATCAGGTTTTAACTCGTAAATGCGCTGAATCTGATTGTAGTTATCAGGTTTTTCGATGATTTTCGGGATGGGAACACCCATATCATTACAGGTTTTTTCTAGTAATGCTAATTCGGCTGCTTGGTAGCGTTTATCCATGTAGGGAATACCGATTTCATCACAAGTCATCCCGCAACGAATTAGGAAACGTGCCAGAGAAATTTCTAGTAAATTATCCCCCATAAAGAAGACCGATTTACCGCGCACAAGTTGCAGATAATCCTCTAAACTTTCCCAAATTTTTGCCTCTCTTTCTTCTAATCCCTGCGGTTGTACTCCCAAAACAGAACAGATTTTTTCTATCCAAGCGCGGGTTCCATCTGGACCGATGGGAAAGGGTGCGCCAATTAATTTACACTTACGACGACGCATTAAAGTGGTGGCAGTTCGTGATAGAAAAGGATTGACACCAGCCACATAATAACCTTCTTCAATTACCGGTAATTCAGTAAACCGTTTGGCTGGCAACCAACCATCAATTTTAACTCCTTGTTTTTTCAATTCTAGGGTTAAATTGGTCACAATTGGGTCGGGAACGGAACCAAATAAAACTAAAGGAGGATGGTCTTTATATTCCGATTCTTCCTGTTTAATTTCTTCTTTTTTACGTCCAAAAGTTAGGAGTTTCTGGATGGCATTCCGTTCTTCTTTTTCATCTTCGTGCTTAACTTTTTCGGGACATTTATGCACCATGGAAGCGAGGACGGTATCTTCCCCTTGGGTAAAGGCATAATCTAAACCATTAGCGCGCGCTGTCACGATAGGAATACCGATTTCTGACTCTAGTTTCGGTGCTAATCCTTCTAAGTCCATTTTGATGATTTCGGTGGTACAAGTACCGATAAAAACGATAACGCTAGGGTTTCTATCTCGTTTAATTTGTAAGCAGAGGCGTTTTAATTCTTCGTAGTCTTTTAGTTGAGCGGAAATATCCCCTTCTTCTAATTCAGCCATGGCATAACGCGGTTCGGCAAAAATCATGACACCCATGGCATTTTGCAGGAAGTAACCACAGGTTTTTGTGCCGATAACAAGGAAGAAACTATCTTCGATTTTTTGGTATAACCAAGCAACACAGCTAATCGGACAAAAGGTGTGATAGTTGCCGGTTTCACAATCAAATTGTAAAGCGCTCGGTTCTTGAGTGGCAGTCATGTTTTTAGGTTCTCCTTTAACTTGGTTTATTTAGGTTTTCTTGTTGTAACTCTTGGCGGATTTTTTGCAGTACAGGATCCTCAGTAGGATATAAAGAATTACTTAATTCTCTTTCTTTCTTTTCTAGTCGTTTTTTCTCAGGATCAAAATTTAATCCTAAAACTTCTAGAAGTTTGTTTCCATCGGAACTAAGCTGACAAAAGGGATACATCCACACTGATAATTGAGATTCTAAAACGGTAATCGCACCTATAATTATGTCAGCACTAGGACGTTTACCACCGTCGGGAGTTTTTCGCCACGAATCTTTAGAATCCATTAAAGACTTAATCCACGGTTGATTGTTTTGGTAGTAATCTAACCATTTATCTGGTAAGATTTTTAGCAATTCCTCAAAAATAATTACTTTGTTTTTTTCGACTGATAATTGTTTTTCTCGGAATCCGTTGAGATATTCAGTGTGCGAATTAGACATCAGTAATTCTTTTTCCGATTTTTCCAACTCCTTTTTTTCAGAATCAAAATTTAGTCCTAAGACTTCTACCAGTTTGTCCCCATCGGAACTAAGTTGACAAAAGGGATACATCCACACTGATAACTTAGGTTCTAAAGCTGTTGCTGCCGCTATAATTATGTCAGCACTGGGACGTTTACCACCGTCGGGAGTTTTTCGCCACCAGCCTCTAGAATCCATTAAAGACTTAATCCAAGCTTGATTATTTTGGTAGTAATCTAACCATCGCCTCGGTAAGGTGGCTTTTAATTCCTCAAAGTTGCTCATTTTGTCCCATAAGTTAGGCTATTAACTAATAAGTTAATTCTTCGCCGTAACCCACCCAGAAAAAGAGTTTATTGGTGGTTATTGGTGGGTTTTGGTGGGTTACGCTGTCCCTAACCCACCCTACAAAATAATCTAAACCATCATCAGGTCTAATTCTTCCTCAGCGTTAACTTTGGGTTTATCGGCATTAAGATAGAAATCCGATAATAAAGTGAATAACTCCCGGTCGGCAGATTCTTTGGGAATAACTCCTTCTGGTTTGGCTAAAATCTGATCGGCAATGTTGAGATAATAGTCACAAACATAACTTAACATCGGATCCTTGTCGGCCATTTCAAAGAGAGTTTGACCTTTAACTCTGGAGACGCGAATATCTTCAATTAAGGGTAAAACTTCTAACACTGGCATGGGAACATGGTCCACATATTTATTAATTAAATCCCGTTTTGAGGTGCGATTGCCAATTAATCCGGCTAGTCGCAGGGGATGGGTGCGCGCTTTTTCGCGGACGGAAGCGGCGATGCGATTGGCGGCAAAAAGAGCATCAAAGCCGTTATCTGTGACAATTATGCAGTAATCGGCGTAATTTAAGGGAGCGGCAAATCCTCCACAGACCACATCCCCCAAAACATCGAACAAAATCACGTCAAATTCATCAAAAGCGTTCAATTCTTTTAATAATTTCACCGTTTCCCCGACGACGTAACCGCCACAACCGGCACCGGCCGGGGGTCCCCCCGCTTCCACGCATTTGACTCCACCGTAACCGTCATAGATAACGTCTTCGGGCCAGATGTCTTCGTAGTGAAAATCTTTTTCTTGTAGGGTATCGATGATTGTGGGAATCAGAAAGCCTGTCAGGGTGAAGGTGCTATCATGCTTGGGGTCACAGCCTATTTGTAGGACTTTTTTGCCTCTTTTGGCTAAAGCGGCCGAAATATTACAGCTTGTTGTCGATTTACCGATGCCACCTTTTCCGTAGACTGCGAGTGTTAAAGGCATGGAAGTTCTCCTAAATTTGCGCTTGAATGGTGAGTTTGTTTATCAGTGCTTTGATCGCCATTATTAACCATCTACCCACTCCTTGGAAAGAGGCTCAATTTTTATCTGCTATAGCTAGAGTGAGATTTAAAGCGTAAAAATTAGATAAATAATTTTTTAGAGCTTATAAAGTTTATGAAATTGATAAAAACTTATAAAAACAGCTTTGTTTATACATTTACTTTAAATACAAACAATAAACAAAAAACCGCAAAAGCTTTACAAAAACTCGATAAACAGGGTTTTACCGTGCCAAACCAGAACAAAAAAGGTCAAGATAGAGCCAGTCTAGAGACTGATGTCAGATTTTCGTGAATAATCATTACAATTTTCCCGGTCAGCAGATTAAATAAATCGATCCTGAGAAGGATGCTGAAAAAAGCTGTAGTACAATTAGAACAAAGTACCTGTAGGGTTTCCCATGCGAGTTAAGCAAAAAACGCTGACTACACTCTTGTTAGAGAATAAGGCTCCTAAATATCGTCCTTTTCTGGGTTTTTTTCTGGCTGGGGTTCCCTTGCTCTTTTTAGCATATTTGGTTTTTTTCCAGCGCGCTTATCTCGACTGCATTAGGTTAAGCACAAAAAGGATAGATTGTCAATATGTCCAAGAGTATAATTTTCCTGTTTCTAGTCGGGAAAATTTTTCTTTGACTCACATTAAAGCTACGGCTGTCTATCAAGAAGTTTTTATCAGTGTTGAGCAGGAAAAAACTGTTAATAACACGGTTTTATTGGTCGGGAGAAATAACCATCTCTACATCGAGAATTTTCGAGATGTGCAGTCAGCTAGTGATTTTAAAACCCGATTTGAGAGTTTTGTGAATAGATATCAAGCTCAGGAAATTATTGCCAAAAGTCCCCTAGATACCTTTTCATCACTGCTAGAACACCACCATAATTATCCCTATTATCTCTGGGGTATGTTATGCTTATTGTCTGGTCTATTGTTACTTTATGATGCCAGCTATCGGGAGAGTTATGTCTTTAATCAGGGTACCGCTACCCTAACCCGTAGGCGACAACATTTAACTTTTAGAAGTAAAAGTGATTATCTTCTAGAGAGAATTGTTGAGGCAAAAGTAGAAGAGTACAAAGGCTTTTTAGGGTCTAATTACCGACGGATTATTTTAACCTTATCCAACGGGGAAAAAATTATTCTCAATCGCCGTTTACTGGAATCTATCAGTAAGGGAAAAAGGGAAGAAAAAATTCTGGCAATGATTACCGAAAAGTTAAACTTAACTCAATAGGAACTGTTAATCTAAGTAAATGCGCTCTAGTTATTTAAAGTCTCTTTTTTTCGGTTTCCTATTAGTCACCGTGTTAGTTTATATATTGCGCGGCATGGGAATATTATCTTTTTTACCCGGAGGATTAATTTTGTTATTAATTCTCTCTTCCGTGGTGACGGGAATTATCTACGGAATCGATAAAACCCGCCGTTTTTAGGAAAATATCTGCTCTTCCTTCCAGACAGAAACGAGAAGAGCCGAACGGTTCTACTGATAATGGTAAACCCAAACGTCAGTTTGTCAGCAATCCCACGGATAAAAATAACTGATGGTGAGCAATAGATATTTCTCCAAAATTGAGATGCAGCCATTGCCAAAGGCTAACACACCTAGGCTAATTACGGAGAGACTAAAGAAGATTTGAACGCAAAAATTTTCTCGATTACCTCTTCTACCACCTTATCAGGAGTGGAAGCACCAGAAGTCACTCCGACGACAATTTTTCCCTCATTTAACCAGTTATCGGTGATAATTAAATCGTCCCCTAAAGGTTTATGTTCGATGCGATTACCGGGGAGAATGCGCTCGGCACTATCGATATGATAGGAGGGAATGGCACGCTCGATCGCTATTTCCTGTAGGTGAGTGGTATTAGAGGAATTATAACCGCCAATTACCACCATTAAAGAAAGCGGTTCTTTCACCAGTTCAAACATGGCATCTTGACGCTCTTGAGTGGCATCACAGATGGTATTAAAACTCATGAAATGATCTTTAAAATCGATCGGTCCGTACTTTCTCAACATAGTATGCTCGAAGAGTTTGCCAATTTCCTCCGTTTCACTTTTCAGCATCGTGGTTTGATTGGCAATACCGATATAATCTAGATCGCGATCGGGATCGAAATCCTGGGAATGGGCATTTTTAAACTTCTCTAAAAACTCGTTTTTATCGCCACCGTGGAGAATATAATTAGCGACATAATTAGCTTGAGCCAAATTTAAAACGATCAGATAAGTGCCAGCAAAAGAGCTAGTGGCGATCGTTTCTTCGTGATTATATTTGCCGTGAATAATCGAAGTGTGGTCGCTTTTTTTGTGCTTTTCCACGGAATTCCACACCTTAGAAACCCAGGGACAAGTGGTGTCCACAATCATGCAATCCTTATCGTTAAGTATTTGCATTTCCGAGACACTGGCCCCAAAAGCGGGTAAAATCACCACATCCCCCGATTCCACCACGCTAAAGTCTTTTTGGCCATTTTCCACCGGAATAAAACCCACGGCCATGGAGCGCAGACGCTGATTAACCGAGGGATTGTGAATAATTTCGTTAGTAATCCAGATACGTTCCTGGGGAAAATGTTGACGAGTTTCGTAGGCCATAGCAACAGCGCGTTCTACCCCCCAACAAAAACCAAAAGCTTGAGCGAGATAGATAGTCACGTCACCCCGTTCTAAACGATAATTATTTTCACGAATTTTTTGGATCAGGTCGCTTTGATACTCATTGGTCATCGCATCCATTACTTCCTCTTTATGACCGAATCCCTTGCGGTTATAGTTATCCGATTGCTGTAGGGTACGTTTAAAGGATTTTGTATCCATGATTCTCTGATAGGGGTATTAGTGGCGCTAAATTGGGCGAGACAGTAACTTGCCATATATTAAACATACCCTATCTAGTCAGCGCAGGAAGCCTTTAGAGACTAGAGAGAAATTCCTCGTCGATATCGTAACCAAACTGTTGAGCGAAAAATTTTAAGCGAGATAAAGCAGGAATTTGCTGACTTTTCAGCCAATCAGACAAAATAAAGAGTTTTTGCATCACAAAAATCTCCAAAGCTTCGGGATTATATTGAATTCCTTCCCCGCGATGGAATTGATGGGGGACCAACATAGCAGCATAACGGGCGATTTCTCCCTGTTTTGGGTCAAGAATAAAGATTAGCCAGGGATAAACCGCATCTAAACGCAGAAACCACAGCCTAACTTCCGGTATCTCCGATAATTCCCGCATATCACCCTCTGCGCGAGGATAATCTATCTCTAATTGTAGAGCTTGTTCTAGTTCGGCGATCGCTGATCGGGACCGATAATCTTGAATAATAGTCTCTAAGGATGAGAGATCGAGATTTTGAATCTGATTGGGGTTAAGAGCGATTTTGACAGTCATAGGGGCAAATAAAAGGTTATATCGGGCAAAATTACGGTTTTTTTATCCCCAGATCGGCAATGATCTATCTCAGAAAATACTCTCGATTGGGACAAAAAAACTAAGTATGACTATTCTCTCACTCCAGAGCGAGAGAGGGAAACTGGACTAAAATAGACCTCTTGTAAAAATCAAAAATTGTTGTTAGGGTTAGGAGTCAGTAGTCAGGAGAATTAAGAATGAATAATAATCAATTAAATGGTCTATTTACAAATTTTATGCAATTTAATCCTTATTTTTGCCGTTTTTGAACCATCAAAAATTAATTATGCAAGAGGTTTAATCCTCATGATTGGATTTCTCCTACAATTTAACCTCGGTTGAACACTGGGGGTTTTTTAGTCGGCAAAATCGGGAACTCAGGTTATTGATAACTATTAGCTTGACGGGTAAACATAAGGTGATATTGTCCTCGTTTGCTCATCAGTTCCGCAGGGGTTCCTACTTCGCTAATTTTACCGTTTTCGAGGACAACAATGCGATCTGCTAATGGACAAAGAGCTAATCGATGACTAAATAGGGTCTGCTGAAAAAGTTTTTCAGCAGACCCTGTTTAAAACAAACAAAGGTTGAGTCTTCTCTGACGAACAATACACATTATTACAGTCCCCAGCACTCGAACCAGAAATAAAGGTACAATAGAACTGTAGAGATCTGGAGGGTTGCTATGTTTACACACAACTTAGATGACAGAAAACTGCCCCTCGATCGAGAAGGGAAAACTCTGCAAAAACTCACCTATCGTTCACCAAAAATCTACCACCTTGGTCACCCTAGCAATTTATCAACGGTAGGGAATTCAAGGATTGTGGGATTTAGAAGGAAAATTTTCCCTCGTTATTCTTGATGGAAGTCCTGCGGCAAAATTCCCTAGGCATTGCTGATGTCAAAAGTGGCAGTCGCATCAGCAGTTCCCTAGCTGTGATCCCATGGTTGCCACCAAGCAACTGAAGTATGACTAGAATATCATCCCGGATCGGCAAGGGGAACTGGACTAAAATCGCCAAGGTTGGATTTCTCCTACAATTTAATCTCCCCTGCACACCGGGGGTTTTTTAGTCAGCAAAATCGGTAACCAGGGACACGAATAAACCAGTCAATTTATGGGAAAATAAGCTCATCTTCTCCGCTTTTATCCCATGCAAGCCGACTTTTTTACTAATATCCTCTTACCCGTTGCCCTAGGCGTTTTAATGTTAGGCATGGGATTGGGATTAATTCTCGCCGATTTTCAGCGTATCACCCGTTATCCCAAAGCAGTCCTGATCGGTTTAGTCAATCAAATTATTATTCTACCGATCATCGGCTTTATTATTGCTTCTCTCTTGCCTCTCCAGCCAGAAATTGCCGTCGGTTTAATGATTGTCGCCATTTGCCCCAGCGGACCTTCCTCCAATGTTTTAACCTATTTAGCTAAGGGAGATGTAGCCCTTTCTGTTACTTTAACCGCTTTTAGCAGCATCATCACCATTTTCACAATACCTTTTTTAGCTAGTTTCATTCTCCAGCATTTTATGGGTGAAAGTGCCGCCATCTCCCTACCCATTGGTTCCACTATGGCGCAGATATTTTTGATTATAGTTTTACCCATGATTATCGGTATGACTATCCGCCATTACTTCCCTTTACTGGCCAAAAGTCTGGAACCGATAACTAATCGTTTAGCCGTAATTTTTCTAGCAGTTATTATCTGCTTATTAATCCTGAGAGAATGGCAACGTTTACCTTTATTTATCGCTCAAACTGGCCTGGCAGTGATTATTTTAAACACGATTGCTTCCCTAATTGGCTTTTTCAGTGGTCTTTTATTTCAATTAACTATTCCCCAAAGAATTTGTATCGCCATCGAAGTGGGTATTCAAAGCGGCACTTTAGCTATTGCTATCACTGCCGGTTTATTAAAGAATCCCGATCTAGCCATTCCCGCAATTGTCTATAGTTTATGGATGTATGTCAGCGCTTTTATCGCTGTTTATTATGGTCGCAAAAAAGCAGCTTTGGTAAAATAGCTAAATCGGGTGATAGGATCTAGCTAAAAACTGATAACTGATTATGTTAATTGGTAAATATTTAACCCTAGAAGAATTATCTACCTGTTCCCAAACCTATCAAAAGTACGCAGCACAAATCGATCCCTACCCAAAAAATCCTGAAACGATAACCGCTTGGCAAAATCTCGCTCACTTTATTATCGATCCAATTATTGATAACTTTGGTCGAGAAAAATTTCAATTAACCTACGGATTTTGTTCCAATGATCTGAGAAAATTTCTCCAAAAAAAAGACCCAATCACTGGCTTAAAAAACGGTAGAATCGATCCCAGTCGTGATCAACATTGCGCTCACGAAATTAATCAAAAAGGTCAATATTATTGTCAGCGATTGGGGGCAGCCTGTGATTTTCGGATTATCGATTTAACTAGCGATCGCCTAATAGATTGGATTTTAACCGCAAAATTACCCTTTGATTCTCTCTATTTTTACGGAATTAATCGCCCAATTCATATCAGCTACAGCCCCCAACATAAACGAGATATATGGACTTTTACCCCTAAAGGAACACCGACTAAAAAAGGTTTACAATCATGGTTAGAAGCCGCTAAATCTATCGATTCTGAAGCTAAAAAATCCCCCAAAATAGGGGGATAACCAAGACTTAAAACCGTCTTCTTTTAGATTTCTGGTTCCAGATCGTCCTCCTCGTCCTCATCAGCCGGTTCCGTGGGTAAAGGAACCGAACCCATGTCTAATTTATCCCGCAATAACTTCTCAATTTCTGCCGCTACTTCTGGCCTTTCTTCGAGATATTTAACGGCATTATCGCGACCCTGGGCAATATTTTCGCCATTATAGCTATACCATGCCCCTTTACGAGTAACTACGTTAGTTTGTTCGGCGATATCGAGCATACAACCCACCTGGGAAATGCCTTTACCGAAGATAATATCAAATTCAGCAATCCGGAAAGGAGGCGCGACTTTATTTTTAGCCACCTTAACTTTAGCCCGAATTCCGTATTCCCCTTCCGTGCCTTTTTTCAAAGTTTGAATGCGACGGATATCTAAACGCACCGAGGCATAAAATTTTAAGGCCGTTCCTCCGGTGGTCACTTCAGGATTGCCGTAGGTGACACCGATTTTTTGCCGCAGTTGGTTGAGGAAAATCACCACACAACCCGATTTACCAATATTACCAGCAATTTTTCGCAGGGCTTTACTCATCAAACGGGCCTGCAAACCCACCTGATTATCCCCCATTTCCCCTTCAATTTCCGCCCGCGGCACTAAAGCGGCCACCGAGTCGATGACAACGATATCCACGGCCGAAGAACGCACTAACTGGTCAACTATTTCTAAGGCAGCCTCCCCCGTATCCGGTTGTGCCACCAGTAAATTATTGATATCTACCCCTAAATCTTCCGAATAGGTGGGATCTAAAGCGTGTTCCGCATCGACAAAGGCCGCCACTCCCCCAGCTTTCTGCACTTCTGCGATCGCATGGAGGGCTAAGGTGGTTTTTCCAGAACTTTCCGGCCCGTAAATTTCGACGATGCGGCCCTTCGGTAAACCGCCACCCAACGCCATATCTAGGGTTAAAGCACCACTAGGCACGGTTTCCACCCGCATCCGGGTGGCGTCTCCTAAACGCATAATCGAACCTTTGCCAAAGTTGCGCTCGATTTGATTTAAGACTAAACCCAAGGCTTTATCTCGATCGGGATTACTTGTCATTGTCGCCATTAATTTTCTCCCCAGTTTTCTTAAGTAGTACAGCAGTATGCAAAGATTGTAGCCTGTTTTAATCTTGATCACCAAAAAGTTAGAAACTTTTTCCAGAATGGTGATCAAAAATCAAAAGTTTTGATTTTTACAGCCAAGGCCGGCTCATCTGTTCTAATTGCGTCACCTCTTGCGCTTCTAAACTCCATCCTAAGGCCCCGGCATTTTCCCTCGCTTGGGCCGCAGTTTTTGCCCCCGGAATGGGAATTACATCCCCTTGGGCGATTAACCAATTGAGGGCGACTTGTGCGGGGGTTTTTTGGTATTTTGCGCCCAATTCTTGCAGTACCCTTAAAATTGGGGCTATTTTCTCCAAACCTTCTTTTTTGAACCGCGAGTCAACTTTTCTGGCTCCATCGGGCAAATTCTGGCTTTCTGGGCTATATTTACCCGTCAGTAGTCCTTGAGCGAGAGGGCTGTAGGCGAGGATGGTGACACCTAATTCCTTGGCCGTGGCTAAAATTCCCTTAGTTTCTATTTTGCGATACAAAAGCGAATACTGCACCTGATTGACCGCTAAGGGAACCTCTTTTTTCGCCAAAATCTGGCTTGCTTGACGCATTTGCTCGGCGGAATAATTACTTACACCCACGGAACCAATCCGGCCGCTTTTTACTTCTTCCCCTAGGGCATTGATCAGGGTTTCTTGGCTAATTAGGAAGGTGAAGGGCCAATGTACTTGGTAAAGGGCCATTTTATCGGTTTTTAGACGGTTTAAGCTCTCGGTAATGGCATTATGCACCGCATTCGCCCCCAATCGCCACGGTACGGGGGCAAATTTACTGGCAATATCGATGGCAATATCGGTCTGTTGGGTAAATTTTCCTAAGAGTCGTTCCGATTCCCCCAGTCCATAGACTTCGGCAGTGTCAAAAAAGGTGATTCCTGCCTCTACTGCCGCTTTAAAGGCCTCCTCTACCTGACTAGCTCCGTATTCCTTGCCATAGTTCCAGAATAGTTTATCTCCCCATGCCCAAGTCCCGATTCCCAAGGCACTGACGGCAATTCCTGTTTGTCCGAGATTAGCGGTTTGTCTAGTCATATTCCCTACAAAGAATGACAGCGTTTCTCATTTAAAGTTGAAGTGTAACCTATATTTGGTCTGACTCCCCACTAACCCCCTTTTTTGATTCTGGGAAATTCGCACCCATAAGTAATGGGAAAGGACTTGACTTTGCCAGCGATTTGCGCTATGCTTTTCTTATAATGGGAATCCGTGCAAATTTTTTTAGACGCAAAGATTTCCATTATGAATAAAATCCTTTAAAAATATTATTCCAAAATCTGCCGAGAAAAGCAAGCAAAATTTTGCCGATAATTGTTAAGTTTTGTTAACAAAAAAATACAGAGATCAGCAAGGTAAAAAAATCGAAGTCTCTTGCTGATCCTGTTTGTCGCTTAACCTTATGATTAGGTTAGGCGAATTTGGCGCTTTGACTAATTGTTAGTGCTAACTTCCGTGGTTTCAACAATTGCCGTCGGTTGGCAGGGAGTAGGTTGAAATTTCTCTGGAAAAGAGAAGCCTAAAAATGATGCGATCGCAAATATGGTGCTGATAATTTTGGCAAGACTAACAACGTCTTCTCTGTACTTTAACCAATATTTATACATAATCATCAATCCTTTTACTTAGGGGGTGAACTATCTCTAGATTAAAAAAATTCTGATTATTTGTCGTTACTCAAAAGTCATGAAAATGGTACTTTTTTTAGGTACTCTCAAGTAACCTGACAGGGTACTGAAAAGTAATCTTAAGTCCTGCAACCCTTAAAAAATGATGATGAATGAACTAAAAATGACTGAAACTAAAATCCTTTCATGGACTGAATTAGAAATGCTGGTTAATGATCTGAAAAAAAAGCATACAAAAAAGGGATTAACGGACGTGGAGACAAAAATATTAAAAGGTATTTTTGAAGATAAAACATATCGTGATCTAGCGGAATAAATTAGGCAAGAAGAACAGTCAATCAAGAATGCGGCTTATGATTTATTTAAAATCTTGTCAGAGCAAACAGGTGAAAAGATTGGAAAGAGTAATCTGATTACTGCTTTAGCAAGATATAGAGATAATTCCCAGACATTTGATCATAACAATAAACCGCAAACTCAGCAATCGGATAGAGTTCTTGAATTAGTTATTGAGGTAGGGATAGACGACCTGACACCAGAGAAAATTGATAAGATTAACAACCTTATTCAAAAAATCGCCAGAGACAACACGATCAAGCCTATTATGAAACTTAAAGGCAGTATTCGGCTATTTTTAGAAGGTTCAGAAGATGGACTCCAGCGCCTAGCAGATTTACATCAATCGGGGGAATTGCAAGCCCTTCTCAATGAACTTAAATCAGACGATATACCCGAAATTGTCGTCAAAAAAGCAGAGTTCACTACAGATGCAAAAGTTATTGAAAAAGCCGAATTAATTAAGGCAATTCGAGAGGGAACAATCGATGAGACAACTCTACGATTTGTTGATTTAAGTGGGGCTATCCTGATTGAGGCTGACCTGAGTTGGGCTAACCTGAGTGAGGCTGACCTGAGTGGGGCTAACCTGAGTGAGGCTATTCTGAGTGAGGCTGACCTGAGTGAGGCTATCCTGTGGACGGCTAAGCTGAGTTGGGCTCACCTGTGGGGGGCTGACCTGAGTGGGGCTAATCTGAGTGAGGCTGACCTGAGTGAGGCTGACCTAAGTGAGGCTGACCTGAGTGAGGCTATTCTGAGAGGGGCTAACCTGAGTGAGGCTGATCTGAGTTGGGCTAACCTGAGAGGGGCTAACCTGATTCAGGCTAACCTGAGAGGGGCTAACCTGAGTAACGCTATCCTGTGGACGGCTAAGCTGAGTTGGGCTTACCTGTGGGGGGCTAACCTGAGTGGGGCTAACCTCAGTGAGGCTGACCTGAGTGGGGCTAATCTGAGTGAGGCTGACCTGAGTGGGGCTAACCTGAGAGGAGCTAACCTGAGTTGGGCTGACCTGTGGAGGGCTAACCTGATTGAGGCTGACCTGAGAGGGGCTTTCCTGAGTGAGGCTAACCTGAGTGAGGCTATCCTGAGTGGGGCGAAAGTTGAAAACGCTATCTTTATCGGTGCAACGGGGATCACCCCCGAACAAAAACAGGATTTGATTCGACGAGGGGCAATTTTTGGGGATAATTCTAACGATCGCAGTAAAGTATTAGTTTAAAACAGCCTTTGATCTCCACCTTCAGCAGAGATTTAGGTAGGGTTGGCTGAATAAATGTGAAATATAGACGAGATAAGGGGTTTGGCAGCCTGTTTGACCAAGCAGCTGCAAGATTTTCAAGCTGGTGGCTCAAAAACCTTGTATCTTAACCAGCGATCGCTCCTACTTTTTCAGCCAACCCATAATTAATGGGAAAGGACTTGACTTTGCCGGCGACTTGCGCTATGCTTTTTATATAATGGGAATCTGTGCAAAAATTTTTTAGACGCAAAGATTCCCATTATGAATAAAATCTTTTAAAAATATTATCCCAAAATCTCCCGATAAAAGCAAGCAAAATTTTGGCGATAATTGTTAAGTTTTGTTAACAAAAAAATACAGAAAGGTAAAAAAATCGAAGTCTCTTGCTGATCCTGTTTGTCGCTTAACCTTATGATTAGGTTAGGCGAATTGGCTCTTCTGGTTTTTGTGTGGAAGGAAGAAGAATAGGGATAATTTGGGTGCATCTCAATTTTGTCGAAATATCTATAGGACATTTTGGGCGCACGCGGTGCGCCCCTACCATTGGCGCAATAATATTATTGTAGGGGCGAATTGCATTCGCCCTCTTTGATTAACCCACCGCAAACCCTGTATATTCTCTGACTAGGGGTTCATGAAAGGCTAAAACAATATCTTCTTTAGGAACACCTAAATTAACTAATTCATTGGCAATTCCCACCTCAGTGCCATCATGTTGTATCCAGATTTTACCCTTTTTAATATCGAGATGCAAAACACAACCATGATATCTTCGTCTATTTTTCCAGCCAACATACATCAATTGATAGTGATCGCCAACTGTATCAAAAATCAATTGTTGTTCAATCGGATCTTTAGATGAACCTATCTGAGAATATTCAGTAATGACTTGCTTGACATAGTGACGATATTGTTCTAATTTTTCCATTCGACAATTACCTCCCCAATCGGATCATAAATAATCAGGTAAATTTGAAATCTTTTAACGACAGTTTGAATAAATCGCAATTCAAAAAAACTATAATAAATATCTAAGGGAACAGCTAAATATAACTGTCTTTTAGGTTCTTTTTCTTCTAAAGCAACACGATAATTAAAGAATTGTCCAATGGCAGTATGAAATTCTGAAATGCTGGATTTACCGATAAAACTTTTAATTTCAACGGCTATCTTTTCATTATCTTTTTCTGCGGCTATCAGTTGCTCTGCTCCTAAATCGACATACATTTCTACATCACCCACTTCAATCCTTAAAGGGTCATCCGTAATGATCCAACCCTCTTTTTCTAATCCTTTTCTCACTGCACCATGAAAACGATCTTTAGCAGACATGAATCTTGAAGTTAGCAGGCATAATAATTATTAATTATAACATTTAGTCATGACGAGCGACAGGGTGAGAGCATCTCAAACTCTATTGACAATTGGCCAATTTTGTGATCCGCGTGGGTATTTCAAGTGATAAGGGACTTGCGTGAGAATAATATCCCAATCGATCGGAGGGCGCAAGCTTTGCGCCCCTACAGTAACGGATTTTGTCCACAATGTAGGGGCGAACTGCGTTCGCCCAAAAGGTACATTATCAAAGCGCAAGTCCCTAAGCTAAGACGTATTTAAACCGCTTATTCTTAGATTAGCCCCCCCCTTGCCTGATCTCCACCAGCAATTTGAATTAAGAACAGCTTAACTAGCTGACATCCATCGTGATAAAATCGGCCTTGTCTTTCTTCTGCCAGCGCGACGCCGAGCGGCGGTATGTTGAGCTTATTTCCCTTTTACTTTTTACTTGGTATAAATCGTGCAGGTTTTCATTTATCATACTCCCGAACTTACCCCCGTCCATACTCTACCCGATTGCGCCGTCGTTATCGATGTTTTAAGAGCGACAACCACGATCGCCACTGCCCTCAATGCCGGTGCAGAAGCAGTGCAAACCTTCAGCGATCTGAAAACCCTGATGCAGGTGAGCGATACCTGGCAACCAGAAAAACGTCTCCGGGCAGGAGAAAGAGGCGGAGCGAAAGTGGAAGGCTGCGATCTGGGCAATTCTCCCCTCGATTGTACCCCTGATTTAATGAAAGGTCGTCGTCTGTTTATCAGCACCACTAACGGCACCCGCGCTCTGCAAAGGGTGGAAGAATCCCCGATCGTGATTACTGCCGCTATGATCAATCGGCAAGCTGCCGTTAATTACTTATTGGATAGGCAGCCCGAAACCGTCTGGATTGTTGGCTCTGGTTGGGAAGGGGGTTATTCTTTGGAAGATACGGCCTGTGCTGGAGCGATCGCCGATGCGCTACAAGAACAATCGGGGCAAATGGCGATCGGTAATGATGAGGTTATCGCCTCGATCGCTCTTTATCGTCAATGGCAAAATGATCTTTTAGGAATGTTCCACAGTTGTAGTCACGGTCAGCGCCTCTTGCGTCTCCACTGTCAAGAAGATTTAAAATACTGCGCTAATATTGACTCTCTTGATGTTTTACCGATCCAAAAAGAACCGAGCATTTTAGTCAAACTTTAGACATTACCCCCCCAGAGAAAGGGTCATCAGTGCCGGTAGGAGTATCGATCCTAGCCGGATTCCTTTATTTATAGTTTGCCAACCATGACTATTGATTCTTTACTGCAACCTTTTCAGCGTTTTGGTGTCAATCTCGGTTTAGAAAGAATAAAAAATCTGCTGGAGATTTTAGGCAATCCCCAAGATAAAATTCCGATTATTCATGTCACGGGAACTAATGGCAAAGGTTCAGTTTGTGCCTATCTATCCTCTATTCTCAGCACCGCCGGTTATAAAGTCGGACGTTATATTTCTCCCCATTTAATTGATTGGACAGAAAGAATCTCTATTAATGGCGAAAATATTGAAACCGCCACTTTAGAAAACCTGCTTAAAGATCTACAATCGCTTATCGATCCCCAGCAGGAAAGTCCTACTCAATTTGAGGTAATTACTGCCGCTGCTTGGCTGTATTTTGCCCGGGAAAAGGTGGATATTGCCGTGATGGAAGTGGGTTTGGGAGGAAGATTAGATGCGACTAATGTTTGCGCTCAACCTTTGGTTACTGTCATCACTTCTATCAGTCGGGAACATTGGCAAAATTTAGGGCCGACGGTTGCCGATATTGCCGGGGAGAAAGCGGGGATATTAAAAGCGAATTGTCCCGCAGTTATCGGACAATTACCGGAATCAGCGCAGGGGGTAGTTAGGGAGAGAATCAAGCTGTTAAATTGTCCGACGGTATGGGTAGAAGCTGCCGAAAAAATTGCCGATAATCGTGCTAAATATCAAGGGTTAGAATATCCTTTATCCTTAGCGGGAGATTTTCAATTAACTAATTCAGCTATAGCGATCGCTGTTGTTAATATTTTACGTCACCAAGGTTGGCAAATTAGCGATGAAGTCGTGCAAGAAGGAATGGCAAAAACTCGCTGGTTAGGACGTTTACAAACCGTTAGTTGGTGTCAGCGAGAAATTTTAATAGATGGCGCTCATAATCCCGCTGCTGCTATTGGTTTAAGGCAGTATGTAGATAGTTTAAAGGCTCCAAAAATTATCTGGGTGATGGGTATTTTATCGACTAAAGATCATCGAGAAATATTCCAAGCTTTATTAAGAAAAGGCGATAGTTTATATTTAGTTCCTGTCCCAGATCATAGCAGTGCCAATCCTGAAACCTTAGCGGAATTAGCGGCTTCAATTTGTCCAGAATTATCTCACCTAGAGACTTGTTCCGATGTATTTTTAGGACTAAAAAAAGCAATCCAAGAATCTGCCGATAGTCAGATAATTCTCTGTGGATCGCTTTATCTAGTCGGTTACTTTTTAGGGAGTTTGCTTCAGGGAAAATAAAACATCAATTTTACTGGTGGTTTTATCAGGCATAGTGGCAGTAATTCCGATCCCGCGTACCGATTCTAAAAAGGCCTTTGCTTCTGGGGTTAATTCCCCGGCAGGAAGATTATTAATTCCCCCTGCTTTAGCGATAATTTGCTCCACATCGATGAAAAAATAACCGAGATTATTTTTAGGCAAATTTGCGATCGATGCTTGGAAATTCTCACTTTTGCTAATCGGTTGATTCGGTTGCGGTTGATAGGGAATTCCGACGGTCATTTTTAGGGTATCATTATTAGGCCAAGCATAGGTTAAAATAGCTTGTTCTTCCGCTTTCCATTCAGTCACATCTTGGCCAGAAATTTGACTGTTTTTTATGGTGATAAAGGGAACAGTTTTCACCAATTCATTTAACTTATCGAGGGTAGTTTTTGCCGCTTTATGATCGCCGGTTTGCCAGATCATCATTCCCCCAAAACCTAACCCTCCCACCGCTTGCTGGTTGGGGATAATTCCAAAGGCAAATTCTCGATCCATCCAGTTAAAAACTTCTTTATCCGCGTCAAGGGTTGCCATCTGAAAATTCTCACGGATCTGACGCAGAAAAACTTGTAATTCTGGGTTAGTTTGGGACTGTTTTTCTGCTTCTTCCCATCCCTGTTTAAGATTATTCCCACTCCAGACTGCAATGGTATCTCCGGGTAAATAATTTAAAACTTGATTTCTGCTAGGGGAAGGTAGGTTAGAAATAGTTTCAGGAGCAAGTTTAGCCACCATTTGTAATTGTAATCCCGTATCGGTGACACCCACTCCTGCGACAATATCTTGAATTTTTGCTAATTCTTGCCGACTTTGGGGGGATAAATTAGCATCTGGTCCCAAGATTTTGGCATAATCATCAATATAAATTGTTGCTAGGGTATTGGGTAGGTTGAGGGATTGGGAAAGCAGTTTTCTCACTTCCGGTTTACTGCTAAAAGATGGCTGTCCTTGATAGGTATCGATCGCTGCTTCTAACACCTTTTTATCGTAGGATATCAACAAAAAATCGCCAGTAACAGCAGTATAAATAGTGGTGTTATCCTGCCAATCTATAGCAGTAATTTTAACACCTTTGTAGTCACTGGTGCTAGTTTTGCGATTAACTTGTTGTCCTAGTTTTTTCTGGAATTCCGACGCTTTAATTTTATCTTTGATGCCGATAACCGTTAATAATTCCGATTGTCCGGGGGTAGCTGCGGGAAGGAAAGCAAAGCTAATACTACCGATCCAAGGTTCGATATCCCGTTGATAATCAATCTTATCAGTGAAGATATTTTTTTGTAATTCTTCTAGTCCTTGACTAACCGCAGTTCGCGATTCTGGTGTACCATATTTAGCTAACACTGACCAAGCTTTTGCATCCGTGGAGACAAAACTACTAGCAAAGGCAGTTTCTGGGATAACTTTTGCCGATTCTAAGGGGGTGAATCTTTGCCAAGGAAGTTGTCCTCGTAGATAAAGATAGACACCTCCTGCGGTTACTGCTGTTAATCCTAGGACGACTAAACAACCGGGTAAAAATGATTTTTTTGACATAGAATTGTGGTTTGGTTAAAAAGTTCCATACTTGGCGATCGATTTGTCTGCGGTTGTAGTTCCTCGAGAATTGGTTAATCTTTAGTAAGCTTTAAATATTATTATAGCTTCTGGAGGTACTAAGCTGTTGACTATCTAAATTACTCGTTAAGACTGTACGGGAGCAGGGAGAGGGAGTTTTGGCATTTGTACTAACAGATCGAATGCTCAGTTTAAATCCAGTACAGCTTAGAATGCTCAAATATTGTTGATATGAACACCATCAAGGGCTAATTTTATCATTAAACTGGACATGATTCTGGAAAATTTTTTGATTACTAAGTATGCAGAAATACAGACAAGAAAAATCCCTGTTATTAGAAAATAGTTGAGATTAAAAAATATTGTTGCTGAATTGGTGCATTTATTTCAAATATATTTATGTAAAAATATTAAAACTCCTGCTGTTAACTCTGATGCTTAAAAAGCTATCAGAATGATAATAATTTCGTTGAAAAGTACAGCTTTTTGAAAAAATAAGGTTATTATGAACCTATATTATACTAAATCTGGTTATTAAAAACTGATTATCTATTGCTCCTTTTGCCTATTGCCTATTGCCTCTCCTGATATGTAGCCTATACTCAACGGATTTAGTATTAGACCTTTTTAACCCAATATCCAAGAGAGCCAAAAATGACAAAAAATAGGGGCTGGATTATTTTCAGTCCCCTAAACTACAAGAAATTATCGTTTTAGCTTTGTTTCCGTTTTAATGCCAAGGCAGATAAACCAAAGAAACCTAAACCAAAGAAGAGAGTCGGTTCCGGGGTTTGGACAGTTAATAAACCTAATTGACCACCTTCGACAAGATTATTAGGACCGCCGATGCTGCCATTTCGCACACTGTGGGCCTGCACGTCGAGAATTAGAATTTTTTCTCCCGGTCGAGCGCCAGGAAAGAATTCAGTAATATCCAAAATCCCCGAAGTTTCCCAGTTACCTAAATCATTGGGGCTGCTGTCGGTTTGACCACCTGGTAAACTAGAGCTACGATCGACCTGACCTACTCGTGTCGCTCGTCCAGTGGTGGCATCAAGTCGCCAAATCGAGGCTTCTTCTCCAGAGGTTTGACCGAAACCAGAGAAAGAACGGTCTTCTTGGATATAGATAGTACCGTCATCGGACCAATCGAGGTTATCAGGACTTCTCACCCCAAAATCGGGACCGCTAAATTGACCGCCACCTGCATCATTACCATCGTAGAGAATGCGAGCGCTGACGCTAGAAGCAGCGGTGTCGAGATTGCCGTTTTGATCGAAAACCAGATTATTATCGAAGATATAAACGGTTCCCCAGCTATCGGCCCCATTGAATAAAGAACTGCGTCCGGTGGAAGCAAGAACAATTTGGGAACCATCACTGGGATTAATCGAGACATCTTCCGGACGGGAGAAGGAAAAAGCTCCTAAAGCGTCCGCTTGGGCCCGAAGATTGCTATCGGTGGCAAAACCATTGAGAAAACCAACCCCATTTCCCTCGTTCACCACTTCTACCCAACGTCCGGCACTGGTGTTACCAGTACCAGCAAAGTTTTGGGGATCGACACCTTTATCGCCTACCCAAACATACAGTTTGCCCTGTTTGAGACCATTGCGATCTAGAAAACTACCATCTCCGACCCCGTTTTTCTCCCCAATGTAGAGATAGAGAGGTGCGGACTCGGTATCATCACCCCCGATCATCGCAATGCGATCACTTCTACCTGTATCAATTTCTGTCCAATTTTCCCAACCACCGCGACCCATTTCTGGGGCAGCCCAGAGACCGAAATTGGTAGGATCGAGAACCCATTGAGTCCCATTGCTGGTTTCTTCTCCAGCAAAGTAGATATTATCTTCAAAACCGATCCCTTGACCGAAGGAATAACGACCGAAAGCGGCGCCAGAACAAAAACGATCTAAACCTCCAATGGTGGGAGCGAGTTCAAATTGACTGGTACTGGTGATTAGATTGTAAGAGCGATCGTAGATTTTATCGAAGGCTAATCCAGAACCGATAATTTGACGACTACTGGTGTCGATGTCAAAGTAACTGATTCTTGCTCCTCTCACGGAAAGCTGGTTAGCAGTACCCGGATTCAGGGTATAAGAGGCTCCTTGGTTATTTCTAACTTCATGGTTGACCAAGGCACGAATCGTCCCATTTCCTAGATTGATAACGCCAATTCCATCCAGAATACCGATGGGAGTGTAATTGTTAATGGTTTCACCCACTGTAAATAGGGGCGTATATTTATAACCATTTAATCCTGTCACCTGCGGTCCGCCTGTATTAGTATGAGCTTGCGCTAAAACCGTCGGTACGTTTATTAGGGAAATTCCCACTGTTAGCAGAGTTGCCGCTAGAACATTTTTGGGGTTAGAAGGTGAAGCAATCATTAATTTTTTAGTCCTCTAATCTCAAGGAAACAAAACGTTCTCTCTTGAGATTAGAACGCTTTTATTAAGGGATTGATAACCTGAGAATAAAAACTCTTTAAGAACTGATGCTTTGTCATAATTATTAATGTTTGTGTAAACAATTGTAAAAAAGCTGGATGCTCACGACCTAGATTCTTTCTATTAACAATTGTTATTTAATCATCGAGCCTAGTAAACAATGTCTTTCTTTTTCTTATTCTGACTCCTGAATACGGGCCTGTGACTCTTTCCCTAAGGGAATATTTTTGATTTTTGGCAGAAGTTCATTATTAATTCCCACCGCTTGATTAATATTAGTCAACCCATTAGCCTCTAATTTTTCTGTTAATCCTTGTAAAATATTTGATACTAGCCAGGGTCCTCGGTATAACCAACCGGTATAAATCTGTAATAAACTCGCACCGGCGGTAATTTTTTCCCAAGCATCATCGAGAGAAAAAATTCCTCCCACTCCAATTATTGGTAAATTGCCTTGGGTTTGCCGATAGATAAAACGGATCACTTCCGTGGAACGTTCCCGCAAAGGTTGCCCACTAATTCCCCCTGCTTCTTCAGTGATTGGTTTACCAGTTTCAGGCAGAATTGTGGTTTTTAATCCCGTGCGTTTAGTGGTGGTATTAGTAGCGACAATTCCGGCTAACTCATAGGAGAAAGCTAGATCAATAATTGTTCTGATATCTTCCCATTCTAAATCGGGAGAAATTTTCACTAATAGGGGTTTTCTGCCTTGATTTTCTGTTTGTAAAATGTCGAGGATTTTATCGAGTTGTTCACCACTTTGCAGGGAACGCAAACCTGGAGTATTGGGAGAACTAACATTAACGACAAAATAATCAGCATGGAGGAATAAATAGCGAAAACTGCCTAAATAGTCCTCCGGGGCCTTTTCTAGGGGCGTATTTTTCGATTTACAGAGGTTAATACCGATGGGAATCTGTCGGGGTTGTCGTTGCCAAGATTGCTGGAGAGTTGCCGCTAGAACCGGCGCACCCAGGTTATTTGCCCCCATACGGTTTAATCCAGCCAAATCTTTTGGTAAACGAAATAATCTCGGTTTTGGGTTGCCCGGTTGCCCTTCTAGGGTGACAGCACCCACCTCGGCAAAACCAAAGCCGAAATTATGCCAAAGTCCTGCCCCTAAACCGTCTTTATCGAATCCTGCCGCCAATCCGACGGGATTGGGGAAATTTAACCCCCAGAGGCTTTGAGATAGGCGAGAATCGCTAAAACTCAGGGATTCTGATAATTGTGAGATTAGCCATTGTCCCCAAAATTCCCCCCGCGAGCGATCGATTTTTTGGAGAGTATTTAATAATTGTTTTTGTGTTCCTTCTAAATTGCCCCGAATAGCCTTGAAAGCTAGGGGATAAAAAGGTTTAATTGTATCAATTATATTGGTCATAAAAAGACAGGAATTAAGGGTTAGGTGTAGGGTGGGTTAGGCAAGAACAAGTTATGTTTTTGACAAAAAAATTCAAATTTGCCGTAACCCACCTAGCATAATCTTTATAAACCCTGGCGAGGGTTAAAAGTTTCAATCGCCCGTATTTTTTGATAAAGTTCTAATTCTTCAGGGCTAGGATTGGGAGGATTAACTAATATAATTTCCACTAATTGATCGCCCCTTTCTCCTTGGGAAGTGGGATAACCTTTATTAGCCAAACGTAATCTTTGACCGCTTCTAACCCCCTTAGGAATCATCATTTTAACTAAACCGTCAATGGTAGGAATTTCCACAAAACCGCCCACAATTGCCTCGCTAGGAGTAATCGGCACTTGACAGACAATATCAGAACCTTGAATCCTAAAAAAAGGATGCCTAGCAATAGTTATTTTTAAATATAAATCACCCCCTTCAATCCCCTGACCTTTGAGACGAATTTTCTGCCCATCGATCATAGCTGCCGGCATATCTACCTCTATTGATCTACCATCTTCCAGACGAATTCTTTGTCTGCCACCTTGATAAGCTTTCTCCAAAGGTAAAGTCAATTTCGCCTCCACATCTCGACGAGTTAAACGGGGAGAGGAGGCAATTTTAGCACGCTTAGTATTAAGGTTATTAAAATCTCTAAACTTCCATAAATCCTGTTCTGTACGGGGGATTTTTCCATTCCCGTTACTATTGGCTTTTTCCCACGGACGTATCCCAAGACGCTTATTACCCGTCAAGGAACGATTATACTCAACTCGTTTTTCTTCATCGGAAAGAACATCGTAAGCTTCATTAATATCTTTAAACTTTTCTTCGGCCGATTTATCCCCCGGATTAACATCAGGATGATATTGGCGAGCCAGTCGTCGAAAAGCCTTTTTTATCTCGTCACTGGTGGCCGTGCGAGATACTCCTAAAAGATCATAATAATTAACTAATTGTGGCATATATTCAGTTATCAGTTATCAGTTATCAGTCATCAGTCATCGGTTATCAGTTATCGGTTATCAGTTATCAGATTTGAGTTCTAAGTGAGCAGTATGTATTAAGCGAGCAGTATTAAATAGTAGTTTCCCACTGTTTTTTTACTGATTACTGTTTACTGATTACTGTTTACTGATCACTGTTTACTGATCACTGATTAAAACCAATCATCATCGTCATCATCCCAGTTATTTTGGGGGGGAATATTGCGGGAACGATTGCCGCCGCTGCGGCTACTTTTACTATTGTTATAACTTTTTTCCTCCGAAGGGGGGGGACTTTGCCAATCGCTATCGCGGCCATTATCGTAATTGTCCCGATCGCGGGGGCGATAACTATCTTGATTAGCCGAATAATTGGGTCGATAATCGCTTTGATAACCCGGAGTACTGGGACGATAATCCTGACGATAACGATCGCGACGCGGTTCGGAGGGAAGATCATCTTCCTTATCCCCGGTAAAAGTCTTGCGAATAGCGCTAAAAAAGCCCTCGTCTTCCTCGTCGTATTGTAGCCGTACCTCGCGATTTAATTCATAGATAACATCCTGTAGGTCCGCCTGGGCGCGATCGATGCGACGGTCATCATTTTTCTCCAAAGCGTCGATAATTTCCGTACTCAAAGACTCAATTTGACGACGATAGGAACGGGTGAACTCATTACCAAAATCGAGAGTAACATCTTTTAAGCGTCGTTGGGCTTGATCCACCAGAGAGCGGGCGCGATTGCGTTTATCCACCTTTTCGCGACGGGTACGATCTGCTTCGGCAAATCGGGCAGCATCGCCGATCATGCGGTTAATTTCCCCTTCGCTGAGGGTAGAAGCGCCTTGAATGGTGACACTTTGTTCCCGTCCAGTCATTTTATCCCTAGCGGTGACTTGTAGAATGCCGTTAGCATCGATATCGAGGGACACCTGCACTTGGGGAATACCCCGGGGTGCGGGGGGGATACCGGTTAATTTAAAACGTCCCAGGGATTTATTATCGCTGGCCATTTCCCTTTCCCCCTGCAAAACGTGAATTTCCACCACAGTTTGATTATTTTCGGAAGTGGAAAAAAGGTCAGATCTGCGGACGGGAATAGTGGTATTGCGGGGGATTAACTTTTTCATCACACCGCCGATGGTTTCTAAACCCAAGGATAAAGGGGTCACATCGAGGAGCAGCACGTCTTTGACCTCGCCGCCCAAAATTCCCGCTTGAATAGCCGCCCCGACTGCTACAACCTCATCAGGGTTAACATTTTGATTGGGTTCCCTATCGATAAAACTCCGCACTAAATCCTTCACCACCGGCATCCGCGTGCCGCCGCCCACCAGTACCACTTCGTCTAGTTGGACGGGGGACAAACCGGCATCAGAAAGGGCCCGTTTGAGAGGACGACGGAGACGACTGATTAAATCGCCGCATAATTCCTCAAATTGGGCCCGACTCAGGCGAGTTTCGATGTGTTTTGGCCCGTCTTCCGTGGCGATGATAAAGGGTAGATTAATATCGGTGACACTGACCCCAGACAGTTCAATTTTGGCTTTTTCTGCCGCTTCTGTCAGTCTTTGTAAGGCTTGCCGGTCTTGGCGCAGCTCCACGCCTTCCTGTTCCAAAAATTGATTGGCTAACCAATCGACGATTCTTTTATCGAAATCATTACCGCCTAATTGGGTGTCGCCACTGGTGGCCTTCACCTCAAAAACGCCGTCACCCACTTCCAGGATAGAAACATCAAAAGTACCGCCCCCCAGGTCAAAAACGAGGATTTTCTTGCTTTCCTGTTCATCGAGACCGTAGGCAAGGGCAGCGGCGGTGGGTTCGTTGAGAATCCGCAGCACTTCTAACCCGGCAATTCGGCCCGCATCCCGGGTGGCTTGACGTTGGGAGTCGTTAAAATAGGCGGGGACGGTGATGACGGCCCCGGTAACTTCTTCCCCTAGATAACGGCTGGCTTCTTCGGCCAATCGCCGTAAAACTAGGGCGGAAATTTCTTCGGGGGCGAATTCTTTTTGCAGACGGGGGCATTTAATTTTGATATTGCCCATCTCATCCCGGCGGATGGTGTAGGGGACGCGCTTCGATTCGGGGTTTAATTCCGAGTAGCGACGACCTATGTAGCGTTTGATTGCATAGTAGGTGTTTTGGGGATTAAGTACCCCTTGTCGCCGGGCCATTTGACCGACCACTAACTCCCCATCTTTATTAAAACCGACCACAGAAGGAGTGGTTCTCATGCCCTCCGAGTTGGCGATGACCACTGGCTTTCCGCCTTCCATCACGGCGACGACGGAGTTAGTTGTCCCTAGATCAATGCCTACTACTCTACCCATGCTTGTTTTTGTCTCCCCCTAGATTTCGATAACTTCGGGACTTTTACCTTCGATCGATAGTTTAAATCGCTTAATGCTTGTTGACAATATTGTATCGAATTGTCTTAGGTTCTCGCTCTCGCTTCGGAGCGATTGAGGGTGTGATTACCGAAGTGGTCTTTTAGTGATCGCTTGTCATCCGGCTTGGGGGGTTTTAAATAGGGTCTGCGGCAAAAAGTTTTTCCTGGGTGTAGGGTGTGGGGTGTGGGGTGTAGGGTGTGGGGTGTGGGGTGTGGGGTGTAGGGTGTGGGGTGTGGGGTGTGGGGTGTGGGGGGCAGGGTGTAGGGTGTAGGGTGTGGGGTGTAGGGTGTAGGGTGTGGGGTGTAGGGTGTGGGGTGTGGGGTGTAGGGTTTTACCCATTTTCAGACGGTCAATTACCTAATTTTCAGGGAAAAAGTCCCTCAATTTTCGCCCCGATCACTCTCGGCTGGCACTTGTTGAGGTCAAAAAAGCCTAAAGATATTATCCCACAAGGTTTTTAGATTTATTCAGCCAACCCTAAATATTGCTAGATTTGGAGATTTGCGCTATTAAACCTCTTGCAAAAGTCAAAAAGTAATCAATCCTGATGCTTTCAGCATCTATTCTTCTTTCTGTTGCCTGACTTCTGCAAGAAGTCTATCCACTAATTCCGGCGGGGCCTGACAACAAATAGAGATTCTTTCCCCTGTACTGGGATGATTAAAAAGGATTTGATTGGCATGGAGATAATAACCACAATCTCCCGGGACCGCATCCGGTCGCGGTAATCCTCCCACGCCATACAAGGGATCACCGATTAAAGGATAGCCAAAAAAGGCCAGATGAATGCGAATTTGATGGGGTCTGCCCGTAAAAATTTGTACTTCTAATAGGGTACTATCGGGATGTTTTTTTAAGACTCGACCATCACTGCGGGCTGATAACCCATCTGCGAGCGCACCGTAAACGTAGCCTAAAATGGGATGGGCGATTTTCCCGATCGCTTGATTAATAGTAAAATTATCTGGTATGTCGCCCTGACCAACTAAAGCTCGATATATTTTGGTAATTTTCCCCTCTCGCATCTGTTGACTCAATTTAGCTCTGGCGGGCTTTGATTTCGCCATTAAGACTATACCGGAAGTGCCGCGACCAAGACGATGAATTGGATAGGGAGTGACCTCGACATAATGCTGATGTACCAGATGGATAAGAGTATGTTCGAGAAATCCACCCCCCGCTAACACCGGTAATCCCGAAGGTTTCGCCACCACTAACACCTCGGCATCCTCGTAGAGTACCTCAAAAAAGAGCGGTACATCCGGTTCTGTCCAAGGCGGGCGCTGATAGGTCAATTGCTGCCCGATTTCCAAGATTGTATCGGGGCAAGCGGGACGACCGTTGACTAGAATTGCTGCTGATAAAATGCGATCGAGCCATTCTTCTGGGCTAGAATGGGGATATTTGCCCGCATAGTAGGCTAATAGGCTTAATCCTGCCTGATTTCTGCTAATTTTATCTCGATAAATCCAACCTTGATTGGGCATTGGGGAATTATGAATTATGAATTATGAATTATGAATTATGAATTATGGTTCTTCGAGTTGTGTTATGCGATGGATGGGATTACAAGGGATGAAAACCTTATATAGAAAGAAATTCGGGGATTTATGTCAATTGTTTTCGATCTAGAACTAACTAATCAATTAAGTCTCTTGCCAGATAAGGATTTAGTTGATTTATGCCACCCGATCGAACCATACCAAGTAACGAAGAACCTGAATTATGAATTGGGGAGAAGGGAGCAGGAAGAAGGGAGAAAAAGCTGCCTCCTGTCTCCTGTCTCCTGACTTCTCACCCAATGTTCGACAAAGATAAGCAAAAATTATTTATTGACTCCAAAGACTTGAGAATATTTAAATTAACATTCCGCAATATTTACAAATTCTTAAGAATTAATTGAGAAAGATTTTTATTTAACAACGATGTTACAATGGTTACAGCGATTTTACTGAATTTCATAATGGGTTATTTTGTGCTTTTTTGGGCAGCAATGGTTGAAACCCTTGCCACACCGACAAGGTGATCCCAATTAAGACAGGTAAATCAGTCAATTTCACCCACAACGATGATCTTTTTTTTGTGTAGTTTTATTGCAAAAAAAAAGTTTTTTTGACAAAAAGCACAAAGTATGCAGGAGCAGTTATTGCAGAGTGGCGAAGTGGGGGAGTGGGAATTATGAATTATGAATTGGGGAGGTGGGGAAGTGGGGTGTGGGGAGAATCAATAAAAATAATCTTCTGCCTCCTGCCCCCTGCCGACCGCCGACCGCCCCTGCCCCCTAAGGGCTTCCAGTGGGGATTTACTCTACCACCCAGGGAGTGATGGCGGGAGTCCAATTAGCCAATTCTGCATCGCTAAACCAGAGACTAACTTCATCTTTGGCGGTATCTGGACCATCGGAACCATGGATAAGATTGCGTCCGACACTAATGCCAAAATCACCGCGAATCGTACCAGGTTCAGCATTGAGGGGATTAGTGGCGCCAATAATTTTTCTAGCGGAGGCAATTACTCCTTCTCCTTGCCAAACCATAGCCACCACGGGGGAGGAAGTAATAAAATCGACTAACGAAGGGAAAAAGGGTCTTTCTTTATGAACAGCGTAGTGTTTTTCCGCTAATTCGCTAGAAACCTGCATCATTTTCAACCCAACCAGCGTAAAACCTTTAGCTTCAAAGCGTTGAATAATTTCCCCCACCAGATTGCGCTGCACACCGTCGGGTTTAATCATTAAGAAAGTGCGTTCCATACTGCCTCTTAAAATTTAGCCATAAATTGTCACAAAACCCAGATTAACCCAGAATGGCATCCTAGAGAATGGCAGAATTTCGCTTCAATTGCTGAGTCAGCTTGCTGTCCGACTGAGATAGAAAGTGTTCGTTTTGTCTCCCGACACCCTAGAAAAACTTTTTTAGTAAACCCTAAATATAGTGGTAATTTAGAGAATTACTGGGAAACAAAAGGTAAAAAGGTTGACATCCTCGCCGCCCTAAAAGTGCGGCGATTCCTAAACCTCACGATTTAAGTTTCTGCTTCCACCACCGTCGCATACCACAGTTAAAAAACCATGTACTGTCTTACACAGAGTCCACAGACTTTCGCCCCATTTCAGAAGCCCGATTCCGTGTGTCCCACGGTACGTTGACCGCCTATAGCTTCTTGTACTTGTTGC